>JAVYQJ010000028.1 GCA_038731975.1 Thermofilaceae archaeon
ACCAGCACTACATCGCCCGCCTCCCTGGCGATCTCAGCTCCGCTTCCAACGGCTACGCCGACGAACGCCTTACCCAGCGCTGGCGCGTCGTTGACCCCGTCGCCTACGAACATCACCCTGGCTCCGCGCCTCTGCAGGTCCTCCACCAGCTCAGCTTTATCCTCGGGTGGGAGCTCAGCTCTCACCTCGTCCAAGCCGAGCTCTCGGGCAACCCACTTCCCCGAAGCCCAGCTGTCGCCGGTCGCCAGCACAGTCCGGATGCCCATCTCCCTCAACCGAGCGACGACCCTCTTCGCTTCCCCTCTGACCTCGTCGCGCACTTCTACCACT
Source organism: Thermofilaceae archaeon (assembly GCA_038731975.1). Taxonomy (NCBI): domain Archaea; kingdom Thermoproteati; phylum Thermoproteota; class Thermoprotei; order Thermofilales; family Thermofilaceae; species Thermofilaceae archaeon. The sequence continues at coordinate 331 of JAVYQJ010000028.1, forward strand.
CCCGCGAGCCTCCCATCGACTGCGACGAATAGCGCTGTTGAACCCCTACTCCTCACCTCCTCAGCCAGCCTCCGCGCCTCCCCATCCAGCGCCGCCCCCGTGACGCCCTCGATCAACCTCTCCGAGCCCACGGCAACCCTCACCCCCTCGACCTCGGCGATCACGCCCATCCCGGGCACGTGCTCGAAGCTCTGCGGCTCGGGCGGCTCAACGCCCGCCTCCCTGCACCGCTCCAGGATGGCTTTAGCCAGCGGGTGCTCGCTCCTCCTCTCGGCGGAGCCCGCTAGCCTGAGCAGCAGCTCCTCGCTGAACCCGTTGAGCGGGTAGACGCTGCTGACGCGTGGCGCACCGACGGTCAAGGTGCCGGTCTTATCGAAGACGACCGTGTCCACCCGGCGCACCCTCTCGAACACGTCGCCCCCTCTGATTAGAATGCCGCTCCGCGCAGCCATCATCGATGCCACCGCTACAGCGAGGGGGACTGCGATGCCTAAAGGGCAGGGGCACGTGACAGCTAGGACGGACGCCGCGAAGAGCGCCGCCCTCTCGAGGCCCTCCCCCGCGGCCAGCCAGTAGGCGAACGTGACCAGGCTCAGCGCCATGACGACCCAGGTTAGGAGGCCCACGATCCTGTCCGCGGCCCGCTGGAAGCCGGGCTTCCGGAACTGAGCCTCCCTGACGATCTCGATGATGTGGGCCAGCGTTGTATCCCCGCCCACCCTGGTGGCTGAGACGCGGAGGAAGCCCGAGGTGAGCAGCGTGCCGGCTAGCACGGGATCCCTCTTCTCCGCGGTCTTGAACCTCGGCACAGGCTCCCCGGTGAACGCGGACTCGTCGACGTAACCCCAGCCCTCCACGACCACCCCGTCCACGGGAATCCTCTCGCCCGCGCGGACCTCCACCAGGTCTCCAACCTTCAGCTGCCCCACGTCGACCTCCACTACGCTACCGTTCCTCACCACCCTGGCGCGACCGCTCTGGAGTGCGGCGAGCTCGCTCAACGCCTTGAGGGCCCGCTTCCTCAACCTCTCCTCGAGGTACTTGCCGGCTGAGACAAAGCCGAGGACGCCTGCCGCGGCCTCGAAGAAGCCGGCTCCGTGTCCAGTGGATGCGAAAGCGATGCTGGAGGCGTAGGCTACAGTCGAGGATAGGGCGATGAGCGAGTCCATCGTGGGGGAGAGGCGGGTGAGCGCCCTGAACCCCCTCCAGACGAGCTTGGCGTTGAGTAGCAGCACGATCGAGGCTAGCGCCCCGTAGAGGGCGGCGGGGGCGTGGGGTAGAAGCTCGAAGGCTTCGAGGAAGTGGTAGGTGACCGCTGTCAGTCCCAGCGCGAAGGAGATCAGCGGGACCCAGGGCTGCCCACCCCTCCCTTCGGCGTGCTCCACCTCCCCGACCCTCACCTCAGCTCTGTAACCCAACTCTCTCACGGCTGACAGGATCTCCTCCTCCGAGACGGTGTAGGGGTTGTACGCCACCTTGGCCAGCCCCGTGACCGGCGAGTATCGGCACTCAACCACACCCTTCAGCCTGCTGACGCTGGACTCGAACTTCGACGCCTCCTCCTCGCTCAGCTCCACCGAGAGGGTCAACGACCTCTTCTCAACGTCGTAGCCGGCCGCTCTCACAGCCCTCACGATGTCGCGCAGCGTGACTCTCGAGGAGTCGTACACCACCACAGCGTCCCCCGTTGAAGCGTCGATCTCGATCTGGGCGCCCAGCTTCGACAGCTCCCTCTGTATCGAGAGGACGCACGTTGGGCAATCCACGCCCAGTACCTTTACCCTCTCCCTAACCATTCCTCCATCACGCGGGCATGCCCACGGGCCCCTTCTCAAGGTAGAATTCGGGGTTGGCCTCGAAAGCCTTCCTGCAGTGAGCGCTGCAGAAGTAGTAGACTCTACCCTTGTAGACGGTCTTGTGCGGGGTTTTCTCCGTAGAAACCTTCATCCCGCAAACCGGGTCAACAGCTTCAACCACAGGGAAGAGGAAAATGACAGTGTTATAAAGCTTCCTTCACGAGTGTACAGTATTCCTACTCACAGTTTCCCTGAACCTGGCGTAAATGAAAGTTTAGGTTCAAGACCCTGAAGTATAGCTTCCGCCCTCTCCAGGGCTCTCAGCATCCACGACCTGTACTCCTGTTCACCGGCCCAACGCTTCAAGCTGGGGAGTGCGCGCTCTACCTCCTCAACGATCCTGGCCAGGTGCCGCCGCTCATCGTCCGCGCTGGCCGGCTTCTCCCCCTGCAGCTTCGCTTCACCCTCCATGAAGCCCTCGGGGATGTAGAAGTCCTTCAGAACCGTGAAGCCGTTGCGAAGAAGGAGAAAGCCCAACCTCGTCACGTGAGGAGGGAGGCCGAGGCGCAGCAAGCGCTCCGTCTCCTTATCGTAGCCGTACTCGATGTACATGAGCTCCCCACCCCTGAGCTCGCCCGCGAGGGCCTCCAGGAGCTCGCGCTCTAAGGCTGAGCCCGCGAAAACGAAGGTACCCTCCCCCGTCTCGATGAGGTTGTTGACTGCGAAAACCTCGATCCACCTCGCGTAGTAGGGAGGCCTACCGTTGAAGCACTTCGCCACGAGTAGACGGCTCCCGGACAACCACAACTCGAAGTTCCTTTCCTCTCGAAAACGCCCCGGCTTCTCAACGACCACAAGCCCATAGCGTTCCGCTAGATCCCTAATGGAGGCGCAAAGCACAGCGGAGCATCGGTTAATCCCTTATGAAAGTTCTGCAACCACGAGGGTGATCGATCAGCAGGTAGATGCTTACATAACCGATCTAGAAAGATAAAACAAAATCCGTTTTGGTTTCTTTTACTCTACGGTGATCGCGCCGGTCGGGCAACCCTCGGCGGCTGTCTTCGCGTCGTTGGTGAGCTCCGCGGGGATCTCTCCGATCGACTCGGACTCGCTGTCGCTCTTCCTGTAGGGCTCCCTGATTCTGCTCTTGAAGGTCTCAGGGTCCTCCTCGAAAATCTGCGGGGCGATAGCCCAGCACGCGCCGCAACCGATGCACAGGCTCTTATCCACTCTAACCTTCGCCATGCCGGTCAAGTGGCTTACATCAACCCAATTATAAGAATTGCTTTCAAAGCTCCTTCAAACTAAGCAGCTCAAGCTAACGTAAGCCTTCAGAACCTTAAGCTTAGAGCTCTACCCCTTGGGGGAACCTCCCCTCTCTGTATCCTTTCCACCAGGTCGAGAACCCTCCGCTTGATCTCATCCCTCCAACGCCTCGCCTCCTCGAGGCTCATGCGCGCCGGGTCCGGAATCTCCCACTGCTCAACGTACTTCGCCTTAACAACTGGGCAGGTACCTCCCTCTGACCCGCCGCACACGACAACCCCGATTTCAGCGGCAGCCTCAAGATCCGGTGTCAGGAGCTTCGGCTTCTTCGTGGATATATCGATCCCTTCCTCGAGCATCAGTTCAACCGCGTTGGGGTGCACCGAGGGGGCTGGCTGCGTTCCAGCGCTAATGGCCCTCCAGCCTGGAGGGGCGTGAGCGTTGAAGTAGGCCTCCGCGATCTGGCTCCTAAACCGGTTCTCGGTGCAGACGAAGAGTACCAGCTTCTCCCCCGACATCGGATGAAGCTCGAGAACCAGCGATATAAGTGCTTTCTACATACTTCTTATTGATTTTTAAGTGCAAAAATTATCTTTATCCTCGTGAATCTTTACTTACCTCCCGATACAAAAATTTTATTAACTAATAATTTGGCAAAACTTATTTTTGATATGTTTTTATAATAGAATAAAATGATTTTTATACCAGTGGTGTAAAGGGTCTATTGATGCCCGTACGACCGATGACGCTTGATGCTCTCCTCAGCGCGTTCTCGGGTGAATCGATGGCGCACATGAGGTATCTCATATTCGCGGACGTCGCGGAGAGGGAGAAGTTCCCCAACGTCGCCAGGCTGTTCAGGGCTATCGCGTACGCGGAGTTCGTCCACGCCCGCAACCACTACAACAACTTGAGCGAGTACAACGGTGAGTTCAAGGCCGTAGCCGGCACTCCAGCGGGCCCGGGCAGCACGTCGAAGAACCTGGAGCTGGCCATTCGAGGGGAGGAGTACGAGGTGGCTGAAATGTACCCGGCCTACGTTGAGCTCGCCAGGTTCCAGGGGGAGAGGGGGGCTGAGCGCAGCTTCCGGTGGGCGCTGGAGGCTGAGAAGATCCACGCCCAGCTCTACCGCGAAGCGAAGAGCTACGTGGATAAGGGTCAGGATTGGCCCCTAGCGGGCAAGGTCTGGATCTGCACCATATGCGGGCACACGTACGTCGGAGACCAACCGCCAGACAAGTGCCCGATCTGCGGGGCTCCGCGGGAGAAATACACCGGCTTCTAGACCCCGGAGAACTCATCTTTTTCCTTTTTTAATAATTCCGAGGGGTGAGCTAAGTTTATAACCGCTCTTATGACATAGTCATGGTGGTTGCGTGAGCACTCGTATCCCACTCCCCTACAGCCCAAAGGTGCTGGAGATATTCAGGGAGCCGAAGAATCTTGGGCCGCTTGAAGATGCCACGGTTGTCGAGCACGCTGGTAGCCCGGCGTGCGGCGACATGATCCGCCTGTACCTCAAGATTGTGGAGAGGGGTGGGGAGGACTTTATCGAGAGGGCTACCTTCGAGAGCTACGGTTGCGCCGCTAACATCGCAGCGGCCAGCATCCTGACTGAGATGGTTAAGGGGAAGAGCTTGAGGGAGGCTTGGGCGATAAGCTGGAAGCAGCTCTCCGATGAGCTGGGCGGGCTCCCCCCGATAAAGTACCACTGCAGCATACTGGCTGTGGGTGCCTTGAAGAGGGCGATTAGGTCCTACTACGAGAGAAGGGGTGTGAAGCCCGGCTGGCTGCCCGAGCAGCTGACGGTTGAGGAGAAGCAAACGCTTGAGGAGGAGGAGATGATGGAGCGGTACCGGAAGACGATCAAGAATCTAGAGGGTGGTGAGCGATGATCGTGCTGGACTTAAGGAGGGGTGCTGGGTGCACTGATCACCCGGGGGTTAAGCTTCCCTCGCTCCTTTCGCGGTACGCCGGGGAGAGAGAACTGGGCTTCCTCTTCGACCCCAACGACCTGCCCCTCGAGGCGGTTAAGCTCATCCTCGCCAGGCACGGGTACACTCTTTCAAAGCTCCGCGAGGCTGAGGGCGGCATGCTCATACTTGTGGCGAGGAGGGGTGGTTAGATTGAGCCTCTCAGTGAAGGTTCGGGAGCTGCTGAAGGCGCACGGGCAGCCAGAGAGGGAGGTCTACTTCGACTTGGAGAACAGCGGCTGGGTCCCGCCGGAGGTTGTAGAGGCGATGCTACCCTACTTCAACGCGAGGGGCTACGGTCACCCCTCGATCACCCACAAGCCGGGCTGGGAAGCGCTGGAAGTGGTTTACGAGGCTAAGGAGCTGATCGCCAAGACGCTGGGGGTTAGGGATTTGGAGGCGATCTCCTTCACCCACAGCGGGACGGAGGCGAACAACCTCGCGATCCTAGGCTACCTGCTGGCGAACAGAGAAAAGAGGGGTAAAGTCGTTGTCTCAGCCGTTGAGCACTTGAGCGTGATCTTCCCGGCTGAACATGCGGCGAAGCTTTTCGGCTACAAGGTGGTACAGGTCCCCGTCGATAAGGAGGGCTTCGTGGATCCCGAGGTGCTGAAGCTGTACGTCGACAGAGATACGGTGCTCGTGAGCGTGCAGGCGGTGAACCACGAGATTGGCACGATTCAGCCCATCAAGGAGCTGGTGGACGTGGTGAAGAGCGCAAACCCCGAGGCAGTTTTCCACACGGACGCGGCCGACGCTTACGGCTGGATCCCGTTCAACGTTGAGGGGTTGGGGGTGGATATGGCCACCCTGAGCGGGCACAAGATTCACGGTCCCCGCGGCGTAGGCGCGCTGTACGTGAGGGAGGGGGTGAAGCTGGAGCCACCGCTTCGGGGCCAGCTGAGCGCGGAGAAGCTGTGGCCTGGCGTTGAAAACGTCCCCGCGATCGCCGGCTTCAAGAAAGCTGTTGAGATCGCGTTCAGCAGCTTCGAGGAGAGGGTCTCCTATGTGAGGAGCTTGAGGGATAGGCTGATCAGCGGAGTTCTGGAGAGGACGTCGCACGTGCTCGTGAACGGCCCTCTGGGGGAAAGGAGGGCGCCGAACAACGCGAACCTCAGCTTCCTCTACGTGGAGGGTGAGGCTCTCACCGTCGAGTTGAGCATGCGCGGCATCTACGTTTCGAGCGGCAGCGCTTGCAGCAGTAGGGTGCTGGAGCCGAGCCACGTGCTACTAGCGATTGGGCGTAGGCACGAGGAGGCTCACGGCAGCATCCTATTCAAACTCTCGCACTACCACAAGCCTGAAGACGTGGAGTACGCGATAGAAGTTATCCCTGACGCTGTCAAAAGGTTGAGGAGCTTAAGCTCCTGGAAGATAGGTTAGAACACTAAATGCTTTTCCGAATTTTTACAGCAAGCATTAAATACCACGACCCTGATCACTTGTACGAGCGGAAATGCTGTCAAAACACCCTCTAGATCTCCCGGTTGGGAGGAAACTCTCGAAGGATGAGGTGGCTGACGCGCTCCGCCTATCGATCATCGCTGAGCTGGACGCGATCAGCCTCTACCTCCAGTTGGCCAGGTCGATCGACGACGAGAACGTGAGGCGAGTTTTCGAGGATATCGCGAGGGAGGAGAAGACGCACGTCGGCGAGTTTCTAGCGGTCTTGAAGACCCTGGACCCCGAGCAGGTTGAAGAGCTGAAAGCGGGCGCACAGGAGGTGGCTGAGCTCACCGGCGTTGCCGTACAGGATCCCCCGGCGAACCAGGAGCCCCTGTCGGAGGAGGAGTGGAGGTACCTTAGAAGCCAGGTTCTCTCTGCTGCCGACTCGGTTAGGGTGTTTAGGAGGCACCTCCCATTAACAAGGGTGGGCAGGGGGGTCCTCTACGTCCCCGTCGAGAAGCCCGGCGAGGGCGTCTCCCTCCTCCAACTGGCTGAAATCTCGCAGAAGTTCCGCATCTCTCAGAGCGCAATCGATTACGCTAGGGCTTCAAGGCAGCCCTTGGAGCTGGGCGATGCCTTGAGGGCAGCCATCGAGCTCGGTCTCAGCGAGGATCGCACCGTGCTGAAGGCCTTGGAGGGGCTGAAGGGTGCGCACAGGCTCAGCATCAGCGACTGGGCGAAGCCGGGCCAGGCCGTCGAGGAGGTTTCCGCAGCCGTTACGAAGCTGCTGGAGAGTAACGCTACTCCACCCTTCGTCCTCTTCGTAAGCCCGACCCGCTACGCGAGGCTGCTAGCCGTCCACGAGAGAACCGGTGTGATGGAGCTGACGAGGCTGAAGGCCTTGGCGGAAGTCGTTGCGAACCCCGCTGTGCCGGATGACACGGCCATCCTAGCATCAGCAACGACGCGGACAATCGACTTGGTGCTGGGGGCGGACACCGAGGTGGAGTACCTCGGCCCTGAGGATGGGAGCCACACCTTCAGGGTGTGGGAGACGGTAGCGGTGAGGGTGAGGTACGATCGTGGGATCGCGATCCTCAAGCAGGTGTAGGACATGGAGGAGCTTGTCCGAACTTTGAGAAGGCTCGCTGAGGCGGAGAGAAGCTACGCCAACGAGCTACGCCAGCTGGCGAAATCGGTTGAGAGAGTTGCCCCCCTCTCGGCGATCATTGAGGCTGTCGCCAGCGATTCCGACAAGCACGCGGGCATCTACGAGGCCCTGCTAAAGATAGCCACGGGAGCCTCGCAGCCGAGGCTCGTGAATGAGGAGCTCGAGCTGATAGCCAACGTGATAGATAGGCACATACAGACCGAGCTCAAGATGATCGAGGAATCGAGGAAGCTGTTGAGCGAGGCTCGAGACGCTAGAATGCAGCTCCTTCTAGCGGCGATATACGAGGATGAGGTGAAGCACCATAAGGTGCTGACCGACATAAAGGACAAGATCGCCAGGCTCCGCGTTCTCACGGATGAAGAGTTCTGGGAGCAGGTGTGGAGGGATAGCCCCTGGCACGGGACTCCTGGGGGTTAAAAAGGAGGAAAATACTTTAACCTTTTCTTTATCTTCTCACTTACCGTACCTCCAGACTCCCCTACCCCTGAAGTTGTAGACTATGGTTTTGTAGGCGCTAACGTACTCTACTGAGTAGGCGATCCCCTCACGCCCGATACCCGATTCCTTGCGGCCTCCGAAGGGGTAGTAGCCTACGCCGTGCCTCGGCATGTCGTTCACGTAGACTGCCCCGAACTCGAGGAACCTGATGAGCCTCCTGATCCTGTCCATGTCCCAGCCGAAGATCGCGACGTCGAGCCCGTACCTCCTGCCGTTGGCGAGCCCGATAGCTTCATCTTCGCTCTCGAAGTCCGTGATGAGGGCTACTGGGGCGAAGACTTCCTCCCTGTAGAGCCTCATCTGCCTTAGAGCCGCCTTGTCCTTCACCTCGATCAGCGTCGGTTCCACGAGGGTTGGACCCAACCTCCTACCCCCGTGGAGGATCCTGCCTCCCTTGCTCACAGCGTCCTCAACGGCTGCCATCATCTCGTCAGCCGCGCTCGCGTCGATGAGCGGGCCCATGACCGTCTCGGGGTCCCTGGGGTCGCCGACCGTCACCTTGGAGAGCTTTTCGACAAGCCTCCTGGTGAACTCCTCATACACCGGCCTTTCCACGAGGACGAGTTTTATTGCGTCGCACCTCTGGCCGGCGTAGCTGTGGATCCCCGCCGCCACCCTGTCAGCAGCGTAGTCGAGGTCGGCGTCCGCGAGCACGATGGCTGGATCGCCGCCTCCGAGCTCCATGATGTACTGCTTGATCCCCGCTACGGTCAGCACTCTCTTACCCGTCGCGCTGCTGCCGGTGAGACTGATGACGTCGATCCGCTCGTCCGATACCAGCTTATCGCTCTCCGCGCCCGGCACGGTGAGCACAGCGAAGGATTCGCGGGGGAACCCGGCCTCCTCAACTAGCTTAGCGAAGAGGATGACCGGCACGGGGTCGGCTGATGGGGGCTTCACGACCACCGCGTTGCCAGCTATCACGCTGTAAGTGAACTTCGACACCGTGTCGAAGAGCGGGTAGTTGAAGGGTACGATGGCGAGCACGATGCCGTAGGGCTCCCTCCTCACTACCGCCTCCGTTTCCACAGTCGTGGGATCCCAGTCGCCCGGCGCGTACTCGCCGAAGATTTTCCTCGCGTCGAGATCAGCCCTCCTCAACCTATCGATGCTGGCGTCCACTTCCCCCGCTGCTTGACCCCTCGTCTTCCCGCTGTTCACGATGAGAGCCCACTCTAGATCCTCCCGGTAGCGCTCCATCAAGTCGGCCAGCTTCTCGAGGAGCTCGAGCCTCCTCCAACCGGGCGTATCCCTGATCTGCCACTTACCCATTTGATGCATTCTGCCGAGGGCCCTATCGATCTGCTCCCAGGAGAGTTTCGGGACCTCCGCGATGATTGTCGAGTTGATGGGGGTTTTGACTCGCGTGTACTCCTTGCCCTCAACCCATTCTCCTGCAGCGTAAGCCTTGAACCGGTAAACGCCGTTTACAACCTCGTAGATGCCCGAAAACACTTTCCCGGCTATTTTTAGCATAGTTCTCGCGCAACCTGGAGGGATTTCACTCTTAAACTTGCCGCACGCATCGAAGAGGATTTAAGCAGAGGTGCTGTCTTTGAAATGGTTCGAATGTCGAGGGAGGAGAGGCTCAGCGCGGAAGCGGTGAAGAGGTACTTGAGAGCTGGGTACGTACTCGTGGGTAGGCACTCGGCCGTGGAGGTGTGCAGGTGGACGAAGAGCGCGCTGAAGGGCGGGTATTTGTGCTACAAGCGCTGGTACGGTGTGAGCAGCCACAGGTGCGTCCAGATGACGCCCGTCCTCAACTTCTGCAACTTCGCGTGCGTCTTCTGCTGGAGGCCGCATTTGGAGGGGAGGTTCGAGATACCGGCCGGGTGGGAGTGGGATGAACCGGCCGACATCGTGGAGGGGGCGATCCACGCCCAGAGAAAGCTGCTCGCCGGCTACAAGGGCAACCCGCAGACTACGATGGAGCGGTTCCTCGAGGCGATGTTCCCGAGGCACATGGCGATCAGCCTGGACGGTGAACCGCTCCTCTACCCCAAGCTGGCGGAGCTGATCAAGGAGGTGAAAGCGCGAGGCATGACCGCTTTCCTCGTCACTAACGGCTCCCTCCCCTCGAGGCTCGATGAGCTCCTCAGGAAGGGTGCTGAGCCAACCAACCTGTACCTCAGCGTCTACGGCCCGAACCCGGAGGTCTTCGCGAAGGCCGCGAAACCGCTGACGCCTAGAGCGTGGGAGCTGGTGCTGGAGAGCCTGGACCTCCTCCCCAAGTTCGCCTGCAGGACGATCATGCGGCTCACCATGGTCAGGGGGTTGAACATGGTTGAGCCGGAGGGCTACGCGAAGCTGATCGAACGATCGCAACCCCGCTTCGTCGAGTTGAAGGGTTACACGTGGGTCGGTGAGAGCCAGAAGAGGCTCCCGATCACGGCGATGCCCACCCTGAAGGAGCTAGAGGAGTTCGCTCAAAAGATCGCGGAGCTGACCGGTTACAGGGTGAAGCTGGCTGATGAGAAGAGCCGCGTAGTCATGCTGGTGAGGGACGAGGAAACGTGGGAGTGGAACTTGAAGCTGATCGAGGAGCAGAAGAGGGTTGAGGAGGAGTTCGATAGAGAGTGGCGTGGAAGGGTACGAGACTTTAAGCTTCGAGATTACGTGCCCCCTTACGCTCGGAAACCGGGCCCCATCAGGCTTCGTAGTGAAGATCAACTTGTAGTTAGAGAATAAGGGTATCCTACAGTTACAGTGGTAGCACGCGTACCTCGCGGCCCAGCATCTTGCGCTATCACGCTTTCTCCATCAAGATCCTCTACCCCCTAGCGGTTTGAACTCCTCGCCCACCATGATCCTGTTCTCCTCTAGGAAGCTGATGAGGCTTCTTCTGATGTACCTTGGCAGCGCCTCGCCCGGCATAACCCCCTGTAGCCTTCTACCCTTAACCGAGTGGAGCAGGGCTACTACGCAGAGGGCTGTCGGGTAAGTGATGTACGTCGTACCGGGTAGAATTTCATTGACTCTCGTCTGGCTGGGGAAGAAGACGAAGCGCCTGGATCCCGCAGGCTCACCGCCGGCTTCGCCCTCAGCAGTCACTTCGATGGCGTAGTAGGCGTCCTCGAGCTCGCCCTCCCTGCAGACCCTGAGAACATCGCTGGGCCTCGGGGATGGGGGGAGCACGCGGTAGAGCAGATCCTTCGGTCTTACGAGAACCTTGCCGATTCTAACGGGCTCGGAGCTTAAAATGCCCAGCCTGTAGAGGGCTCTCAGCACCTCTACATCGCTGCCCCCCGCGTAGTAATCGAAGTTCCGGGTTCGGAGGAACCTAGGTATGGTGTAGCACTCGTCGTTCA
>JAVYQJ010000029.1 GCA_038731975.1 Thermofilaceae archaeon
CCTCATCCTCCCCCAGCCTCCGCGCTGCTGCCCGCATGATCGCTTCGACGGCGAGGCAGTGCTTGACCATCCTATCATCCTTCAAGTGCTCCCTCAGCAGGCTCAATGCCGCGTCCCGCTCCACAAGACCCCCTTACGTGCGGCGCTATAGGCTTGGCGCTTCGCGGCGAGCACGATCAGCAAAGCTCTTTAATGCGCTACCACCGTATTCCCCAGCCCCGGTAGTTCAGTGGCCAGAACGCCGCCGTGGTATGTGGTGAAGCTCCGTAGAGGCGGGGGACCCGGGTTCGATTCCCGGCCGGGGCTCCAGCCACGCTTTCTTTGAAGGTTAAAGTTAAGAGCTGTAGAGCTGTAGTACACTTTAATGATAGATTTGAGGCCCTGGCGGGAGGTAGTTCAGCTCGTGCTTGAGGGGGTGAGGCTGAGGAGCACTGACTACAGGTCGCTCGAGGAGTACTTGGAGCGGAGGCTGGGCTTCAGGCGCGTAGAGGGGGACGAGGTGGTGCTGCGTACTCTGCGGCTCGAGACGGCGGGTGAGCACGCCGAGATCACGGTGGAAAGGGGGTTTGAGACCACGGTCTACGCGGGGTACTTCATGGGCGTCGATGTGCTTGCCGAGTTCCTTGGAGAGGAGGAGAAGGGCATGGAGGTTGTGAGCGTCGACGGCGAGGAGTTCAACGTCTTCACGTCGGCGTACAAGATGGTCAAGTTCTCCAGCGTGAGCGGCTACGTTCTGCAGCGGTTGCTCGAGGAGCTCGTGGTGGATCTGGGCATCCAGTACTCGAGGAAGGATTGGACGTTCCACAGGGTTGTCGAGGAGGCCACCTGACGCTTCCCACCTCCAGCTTTTCCGCTCGCGGGCTAAAGGGAGGGGAAGAGGAGTCGGGGCCAAAGGCCGATGGCGACGGCCGTTGATGCGAGGACTACGCAGGGTGCTACTGCAGCGACTGTTCGCGCCTGCATCCTCCCCCCGCCTTCGAGCCGCGAGAGGAAGAGGCTGTGGAGCATGTTCGTGAACACGTACAGTGGGATGAAGGAGAGGGCGAGGATGGCGAGCGCGGCGGCCACGCCTGCCCAGAGACCCAGGGTAGAGGAGAAGTATCCGAGTATCAAAAGGAAGTAGTGGAGCTTCGCGTGGAAGCCGCTGAAGGGTGGGATGCCGATTGAGGAGAAGAGGCAGATGGCGAAGGAGAGCGCTACGATTTCCCTCGCGCGCCTTGGTAACCGGCTCCAAGCCTCAGAGGTAGCGAGCCCAAGGCAGGCGAATAACCCAGCCTTCATGAGCGAGCTGTTCAGTGAGTAGGCGACCCACACGTGGGCTAGGCCCGGTTCAGCTAAGGCCACGCTGAGCGCCGTCAGGATGACCCCGTACTCGCCAATCGCGTAGTAGGCTAAGACCCTCAAGGGATCCTCCTGCCTAGGGGCCAGCAAGTAGCCGAAAGGTATGGCCGTGAACCCCAACGCTAGGAGCAGGGGTACCAGCTCACTGGTGTACCCGGCTGCGGTTGCTGCCAACAAGAGGTTGTAGAGGCCCACGAAGAGGGGGGTGTGCTCAGCACACGACAGTACGTTGACGATGGAGGTGGAAGCGGGAAAGGCGTCGGGGACCCATGCGTGGAAGGGGAAGAAGCCGATGTCAGCCCCCAAGCCGATCGTGAAGAGGATCGCGGCGAGCAAGAGTAGAGGGCTCCCCGGCGCCGCATCCAACGGGTTCAGCAGGTACGTGCCCCTGGAGACCGCGAGGAGAGTCACTCCCAAGAGCACGCAGAAGGCGCTGATCGTAGTGATCACGAGGAACCTGAAAGCTACCTCCGGCGCGTCGCTGCGGGGCGAGTGACCGACGAGAGCGACCGTGATTCCGATCAAGGCTTCGACGAGGAGGAATAGGAGCAGTGCGTTGCGCGCGACCACCATGTAGTTGAAGGAGAAGATCAGGAGGAGGAAGAATAGGTTGTAGAGGTTGAGCGGCAGCCTCCCACGAGGCCCGAGCCCCGCGTTGTAGACGGCTGCCAGAAGTGCGATGAGGTTCGAGTATACGAGCACCAGTGCGCCCAGGGGGTCGAGCTCGCCGGCTAGTAGCGGGGCTCTCGCAAGGCCGGTTCGCATGCACTCCTCCCAAACAATCAGCGAGAAGGAGAGGCTGAGCCCCGAGCCCGCCGCAACGGCGATCACGCTGCCCCGCTCGCTGCGCCCCGCTAGGAAGCCGAGTAGGGATGCGGCGAAGGGAGCGACGATCAGCAGCGTCAGCGCTTCAACCATCGATCCCACCCGTCCAAGCTGGGTGAGCGGTAGGTTTCCCACCCCTCCCTCGCGAGTAGGTAGGCGACGTAGATCACCATCGTGATCGAGATGTTCGATACCGCCGCGTAAAGAATGTTGCCCTCAACCACGATGAGGGGGTGGAGGGCGTTTGAAGCCATGTTCAGGGAGACAGCGACCCTGACCGGGTCTCTGCTGTAAGTGATCATGAGGATGGGGAGGAGGGAGGCCAACGCGTACGGTAACAGGCGCGGGCTTTCGAGCAGCGTGAGGGCGACTGTAGTGGCAGCGAGGGCGATTGATGCCGCGACGAGGGGTAGGGGCGCCTTCTCGGCGCGTTCCCCGAAGATCCTTTCGAGTCTCATCAGGAGGATGGGTGGCGCGGCCACGTGCACGACTGCTGCGCCGAGGTAGGCAAACGCGAGGTGCGGCTCGAGCTGCAGAAGCTTCTGCACCTCAGTAGCGGTGAGGGCTAGGGACTGCAGCGCGAGGGCATAGGGTAGCACGCTCGACTTTTTCGTGAGTAGAGCCGCGAGGGCTGTTGCAACCAGGACTGTGATCTCCGCTACAACCACGCTAAGACACCCCCGATGACTAGGAGTATGAGAGCAGAGACTAGGAAGGCGAGAACCGAGGCACGGTAGTCGTAGTGGATGTCGAGCGCTAGCGCTCTCCCAGCTAGGTCCAGGAACGCTTTCGCCAGGCGGCGGTAGAAGCGGTCGGGGTCGACGGAGGAGGCGAAGGCTCCGAGCTTGACGGCTGAGAGGAAGCGATTGTAAACGCTCTCCCCCGGCAGCGGTGCATAGGCCATATCCACGCCGCAGAGGAAGGGTTTCGCAGCCTCCTCCGCCTCATCTTCACCCCCGCTCGCCGTCCCCTCCGGGAGGATGACTACGGCTAGAGCGGCTGCAAGGGCTACGATCACTATGGCGGCGATCAGCGAGATCAGCGTACCGGCGAGCTGGTAGAATTGCTCGTAGATGTCACGGCCTCCGTGGAGGCCCAGCTGCGCTAGGACCGGTGGAACCCAATCCTCGAGCACGAGCTTGGGGTAGGAGCCGGTTGCCAAGATTGCGGCGGACAGCACCAGCATTGGAGCCAGCATCTGCAGCGGCGGATCCCTGATGCGTGTAAACTTCCTCTCACCGCCCAGGAAGACGGAGTAGAAGAGCCGCGCTCCGAGAGCGGCATTGAGCAGGCTACCCAGTACGATCACCGGGAGCAGGTGCAGGTACCCCGCCTCGAGCGAAGCCTGAAAGAGGAGGTACTTCCCGATAAACTCTGGGGTTGACGGAACGCTCGCGAGCGTTAAGCACCCCACGAGGAAGCCGACGGCTGTTAGCCTCATATGGTGGTAGAGGCCGCCCAGCCGCCCAAGCTCTTCCTCCCCCGTAGCGTAGATCGCCGATCCGGCTGCGAAGAATAGGAGGGAGAAGGCGAGCGCGTGCGACACGATTAGGGTCAACGCGGCAGCGGCGGATGTGGGGGTGAGTAGGCCGAGCGCGATGACGACGAAGCCCATACCAGCTATCTTCCCGTACGCGATCGCCCTCTTCAGGTTTCTCTCGACCAGGCCACCAATCCCGCCAGCCAGAGCCGTGAAGGCACCTAGGGAGGTGGCGGCAAGCCTCACCGGCTCGTAGAGCGACGGGCTGTTGTACAGTGGCTGGAGGAACCGGAAGAGCAGGAAAACGCTGGCCTGGAAACCGCAGACGCTGTAGATCACAATCGAGGTGGTCGGCGCTGTCACACCGTCGAGGAACCACGTGTGCAGCGGGTACTGCTCCGCCTTCGGTAGGGTAGCGAGGAGGGAGAGGGCCGCGAGAGCGTAGAAGGCGCTCTCGTCGAGGCCTCCCGGAGCGGCGTAGTCAGCTACCCTCAGGCTACCCGTCATTGCGTAGAGGAGCAGCACAGCCGTTATGAGGCCAACCCCCCCAACGTGCGTCATCAGTAGCGCCTTCAAACCGGCGCGCGCACTGGCAGGCGAGTCAAGCCTGAAGGCTATCAGGGCGTAAGTGCACAGGCTGGCCAGCTCCCAGAAGATTACGAGGGTCAACGCGTTGTTGGAGAAGTAGAGCCCGACTAGTGACGCGGTCATCAGAAGGGCCAGCGGGTACGAACGGTTGTGGCTCTGCACGGAGTAGGCCCTGTTGTGGGGGGAGAGGTACCGCGTGCCGAACGTCAGGGAGAGCGCGCTCACGAAGCACGTTAAGGTAGCGAGCAGAAGGGCGAGGGAGTCTACGCGGAATTCGAGGGGCGCCCAAAACGGGGCCGCTGGACTGTAGGCGCTCAACGCGGCAGGGCCCTGAAGGATCGATGGAGCAGCCATCAGGAGGAGGGCGAGCGCGATGTAGGGTGCTGCTACGCAAACCCCGATCGCTAAGGCCCGGCCGACCCTCGGAATCAGGGATAGGAGGGGGAAGCCAGCTGCAGCGGCGAAGAGGACTAGCAGGGGTGGTATGGCTGGATGCTCCACGTAGACCAACGACAGTCGCACAACACCTCCCTGTGCGCGCTTTTAAAAGCGTGCCTACTTGCGAGTTACATGCTCGAACTCGTGCGTCATCCAGAGAGCCTTCCTCGGACAAACTTCAACGCACTGGCCGCAGAGTATGCACCTCGAGGGATCGATCGAGACCTTCCTGTCGGCCGTGGTTATCGCCCCACTGGGGCACAGCTTTACGCAGAGCATGCAGCCCACGCAGAGCCCAGGGTCGTACCTCAGCGCACCCCTGAAACCCTCGAGAACACTGGTGTTCTCCCGCTTAAAGGGGTACCGCACCGTGACAGGCCTCCTCAGTAGGAAGCGCACGCCGTCCCGCAGGATCTTCCCCACAGGCATGTTACCACCCGCTCAGGCCAGCTGCCAGACTGATCAGAGACAGAAGTAGCGGGATCCTCCAGAAAAACCGCGCAAGCTGATCCACCCGGACTCGGGCCACGAAGGTTGCCGTAAGGGTGATCGAAAGGAACATTATCAGGAGCGCACCTAAAAAGCACACTGCCACCTCCGCCCACGGGTTGCCTAGGGGAAAGCACAGCGTGAGGATTGACGCTAGGAGCGCTGTCGTGAAGCGGGACACGCTCTTCGACAGCTTGGCGAAGGCCAGAAGGGGTCCGCTGTACTCCACCATGAAGCCTGAGACGATCTCGGTCTCCGCCGTAGTGACGTCAAAGGGCGTCACCTCCCCCTCAGCTGGCATGCCGGCGAGGATCGCGAGCAGCGCCGTTGCCCCGCTGATCGTAAGCAAGGTAGGCCCCTTGACTCTTTGCACCTCCAGCGCCCTAGCTATTGAGAACCAAGCGCCCCCCCTCATGGAGGCTGCAAGGACGGCAACGAGCAAGGGCAGCTTGAACGCGAAGAGCGTTGAAACCCCCCTGGAGAGGCTGATCGAAGCATACGGGTTGCCTGACGAGGCCCCACCTAGCAGAAGGGATAGGGAAGACGCCGTCAGCAGGGAGTAGACGATGACGACGTCGCCGGGTAGCTCGAGTAGACCAGCCGCAGCTGCGAGTGTCACCGCACCGGCGAGCGTGGAGAAGGCCAGTGCCAGCGGGGGGAGGGCGGTGAACAGCCCCTTGGCCGAACTTCTCGGGGCGATCCACGACTTTCTCAGCAGCTTGATGATGTCGTAGAAGGGCTGTAGCAGGGGCGGCCCCACCCTAGCTTGGAGCCTGGCGCGGATCTTCCTGTCTATGCCGTCGAACACCAGGCTCGCTGCAGCGACTGCCGCGGCCAGCGCCAGGAGGATCACGGGGAGCACGCGAATCCACCCCCGCTCAGCTCAATCTCCCTTTTAACTCCGCTTCTCACATCGACTACGAGCGCCCGCTCGGTGCAGGCTATGCAGGGGTCTATCGAAGCGTAAATCGCCGGTACGTCTGCGAGCTCCGCGCCCTTGAGCATCTCCGCTAGAGCCACTAGGTTGGCTAGGGTTGGAGTCCTGATCTTCAGCCTGCTGAGGAAGCCGTTGCCGTCGGTCACAGCGTAATACAGGAGCTCACCCCTTGGAGCTTCAACTCTGGCTACGGACTCGCCCCTGGGAACCACCCTTAGCACCCTGTGCGGCGGGATTTTCGGCCTTGGATCGCCCGGAGGTAGAGTATCGAGGGCCGCCTCGAGGATGTTGGCGGACTCCAGTATCTCGGCTACGCGAACCTCAGCTCTAGCGAGCGAGTCGCACCCGCTGCTCGTCACCACGGAGAAGGAACCCTTCAGCTGCTCGTAAGCTGCGTAGGGGTCATCGACGCGAACGTCGCTCTTCACGCCGGAGGCCCGGGCAGTCGGACCAACAGCGCCGCACCTAACCGCGTCGTTGCGGCTAAGAACTCCCACGTCCTGAAGCCTCGCTTCAACGGTCTTGTCGTGAATCACGTCGAAGAGGTACTCAGCGGCCTTCCTGGACTCCTTGATGGCGCTCCTTATCATGGCTGCCGCCTTCTCGCTCACGTCGCACCGCGCACCCCCTATCGCGTTCGCAGCCTTCATGACTCTACCTCCCGTTAACGCCTCCATCGCATCCATCGCAGCCTCCCTGATCCTCCACGCGTACATGAAGAGGGCCAGGAAGCCGAGCTGGTAGCCCAGCACGCCCAGCCATAGGAGGTGGTTCTGGATCCTCTCGAGCTCCGCGAGTATCGTGCGGATGTAGAGGGCCCTCTCGGGGGGCTCAATGCCCGCTATGCTCTCCACCGATTGGACGTAGCAGAGAGGGTGCGCGTGGGAGCAGATACCGCAGATCCTTTCAGTTAGATGCAGCACCTGCACGAGGTTCCTCCTCTCCGCCAGCACCTCGATGGCTCTGTACACGTACCCAAACCTGAATTCGGCGCCCACGACCTCCTCCCCCTCGACGAAGAGAACCAGGTTCACCGGTTCCTTCGTCGCAGGGTGGAGCAGCCCGAAGGGTATGATTGCCGCCCTCCTCTCGACCTCCATCAACCCTCACCCAGCTTTTCGGCGGCTTCCATCAACCCCTTTAGGATGGCCTCTGGCCTCGGCGGGCACCCACCGACGTAGACGTCCACCGGAATCAGCTTATCGACGGGCCCCTCGAACACCGGGCTGCCCGCGAAAACACCCCCCGAGGCAGCGCAGACGCCGATGGCGACCGTCACCTTCGGCTCGGGCATCTGCCTGTAGGCCCTGACAAGCATCGATGCCGTCTTGCTCGTCACCGGCCCCATGACGACCAGCACGTCCGCGTGGCGGGGAGTGCCGACGAGGATGCACCCGAGCCTCTCGGCATCGTACCTGGGCGAGAGAGCGGCGAGAAGCTCTATCAGGCAACCGTTGCAGGATGCAGCGTTAACTACGAAAATCCAAGGCGACTTAGCCCTAGCCTTCGAAACCAAACCCACGGGACCCACAGCCCATACCCTCTCTTAAACGTTGCTCATAATCTCAGCAGTCAAGTCGTGATTCTTCCACATATTTTTAGTAGTCATTTCTATCCGTAGAAGACGTTTGATAGAAAAAATCGGTTAAACTTAGAGCTCGCGGGTACCGGCGCGTGGCGAATAAACGAGGCCGTGTGGGATTTCGCGCTACCCAGGCTCGTTCCCAATCGGCCGGAGGGCGACGACCATGTCGACCCTGCGTAACACCTCCTCGAGCAGCTTCCTCTCCCTCTCTGTCACGCCCGAGCCCTTATCGTCCGCTAGGGTAACCCCCCTGTACGCGTTGGCCAGGAAGGTTTGAGCGGAGGATATGCAGCTCAGCAGCTTCTCCAGGCTGCCTGCGTGCAGGTAGATCGTGAGGTCGTTGACAACGAGAGCGGGGGTGGGGTCGCTGAGGAAAGTATCGAGCAGCGGCTCTATGACCACCCTGTTAGCCTCGGCGAGCCTGAGCACTTCGCTGGCGGTGCGCCCTTCAAGCCTGGGCGCTCTCACCGTCGGCGGCGCAAGGTACCTGAGCCACTGCACGATGCTCGTGTACGCGGAGAGCCTAGCCGCACCGGGCACAGTTGTCGGCGCCATGTCGATCACCGTGATGTTCTCCGGGCCCAGGCGCGAGGCGAGCTGCTCCAGTAGCCGAGCCGTCAACCTCGTCTTACCAGCCCCCCGCTCCCCTACGATTACGACCCTTCTCCCCAGAATTTCCTCTACCGTCAGCTCGATCATCCCGCCTTCAGCAGGTCGAGAAGCCCAACCCTATCGATAACCAAGAGGCATGCTGCACCAAGAACGCCGCCGGCAACCGAGCTCAAGCTCCAGCCGGCGTAGAGCCACAGGATGCTGCCGAACCTGGCCTGCAGGCTCATGCCGGCGAAAAGGGGGTCGAAGATGAACCAAGCGAGGGTGCCGCCGACCAGCACGGTTCCGAGGGGCTCCGTGAGAGCGGCCAGCAGGAGCGCTCTCCTCCTGCTCGTGACTTTCCTGAGAAGCTTGTACGCTACGCCCACGACGACGCCGCCGGGCAGCCCGCCGGGGTAGGCGAAGATGGTCCCCACTCCCATCATGATCCTCAGCGTGCCCACGACGGCGGCGATAATCGCGGCCCACAGCGGCCCAACCAGCACGCCAGCAACGGCGTTGACGAGGTGCTGGCCGGGGAACGCCTTGGTCGGGCCCCACGCGAACCAGGCGACCGGTGCGATAACGAGGGCTAGGGCTACCAAAGCCGATGAAATCGCCAGCCGGACAACGGTCTTCATCCCGACAAACGCTTCGGCGGACGGCTGATAAGCATTGCTGAGCTGGAGCCCGGTGCGAGTTAGCGTCTTAAACCCGGGCACGCTGAACCCTGTGCGCGCGAAGGTGTACAGGAACGAGGAGGTGAAGCGGGTTATCGCCTTCATCCCGAGAGGCCACACCCACACCAGGCTCATCCTAGAGCTCAACGATCAGACGCTTATCCTTCAGGAGGCCACGGTGGCCGCCATCGTCAGAGCCTACGTCTCCGTAGCAGCCCATCCGACGCGTCGCGCGGTAGAGCTCGTTCAAGCCAGGTTGGCTGAAAGGAAACCGAAATACGCTGAGCACCAGCTCGTTGAGAGCAACAGGCCTGAGGAGGAGGTATTGGCTGAGGCGGAGGACATTTGGCGAAGCTGCTCCCCAGCCGGCGATCATCAGCATTCGAGTCGACCTTCGATTAGCGGCGAAAATCAGGGGTAGGCGGAATGGAGCCGCCGCTTGAGGAGAAAGGCTGCAAAGGCTAAAACGATCACGATCCAAGAATCCTTTCCTTCCGTCTCATGGAATCGACCCGAGGGTCGGGCCCTGACAGGCGAGATGCTGCTCAACGCATTGACGCGAGAATGAGCACGTCGTTGTACGCTTCAGCCACTTCGACTACTGTGACGGAACCCTCAGCTTTAACTTTCGGCTTTATTACCCGCCGAGCCTCAAGGTCGATCCCCTCCCA
>JAVYQJ010000030.1 GCA_038731975.1 Thermofilaceae archaeon
TGGGAGTTAAGGAGAGGGTCAGGCTGGCCATCCTCGTAGCAGCGGCGCGCCTGCTAGGCAAGACCTTCACGATCAAGCTGCTGGAGCGGCGCGAATCGTCAACCATCGAGGAGTACGAGCGAGCGGCTTCCGCGCTCGAAGGGGAGCGGCTCAAGCGGTTGAGGGATATAATCGAGGAGGAGAAGCGCCACGAGCTCGAGTTCGCCAACCGCCTTGACGAAACCATCGTGAGGCAGCTCGGCTCGGTAGCGCTAGGCATCAGCGACGCCATCGTGGAGCTCACGGGGGTTCTGCTAGGCTTCGTAGGTTATACCCAGTCCTCTATCCAGGCGGCAGTGGGGGGGTTCATCGTTGGAGTCAGTGCGGCTCTATCGATGGCTGCCGCAGCTTACGCTCAAGCGAAGCATGAGGTAGGGAGGAACCCGGCTCTACACGCGGCTTACACGGGAGTGTTCTACATGCTCACAGTGCTGCTCCTACTAACCCCACTACTGCTCGGCCTACCCCTCGCCGCGGCGATTCCCGCGTCGATAGCTACAGCCGTAGCCCTGCTGGCCTTGCTCTCCTTCTACAGCTGCGTAGTGCTTGAGAGAATGTTCCTCAGGGAGTTCTTCGAGAGCGCTTCAGTCGTAATGGCAGTCGCGCTGGTCAGCTACAGCATCGGAGCGGCCGCCAGAGGGCTCACCGGTATCGCGCCCTAGCACGCGCCTAATCTCGGCCCACCTTCGCGTGAGCATGACGCTGGCCACGTGCGTACAGATGCTTCTCTCGCGTGTGAAACCGTAGAGGTGCCCGTAGCAGTCGCACACGTACCTCCCCTCCCCGGTCGACCGGACGTTGTACAGGGGGTACGCGTCACCGGGTAGCCCCGGCACCAGCCAGTGCCTCTCACCTACCTCCCTGATGCCGAGCAGCACGCGAGCTACGGCGCGCGTGTACCAGCTAGGCGGCTTGTCGAAGAGCACTCGGAGTTCGAGGAGAGCAGCGTAGAGCTCATCGTAATCGGGCGGTACCTTCCCCGAAACGATCATCCTCGCCAGCCTGAGCGCTTCGCTGGGCTCCACCCCATCCATTCTGGCACTATGCTAATTAAATAGGCTTCCACGCGATTAGCGATGAGGATCCCACGCCCCCTGCTGGCCGCCGCTCTGGTCGCAGCAGCCGTTGCCGCGCTCCACCTCGCTCACCTGGTCTTCCGCCTGCAGGCTGAGGCCGCGCGTGAGAGGAGGGTCCAGCTGTACGTCTCCAAGGGGCTCAGCCGCGAACTAGCCGAGCTTTTCATCACGCGCTTCCCCACCAACGACAACGAGACGTGGATCCTCTTTGCGATCCACTGGTCTCGGAGCCCAGCTTCGGCTGAGGCTGCCCTCAAGCTTTTCCTTAGCGTCCGTGAAGCCGTGGACTACCTGGAGGGGCTCGAGGAGGGCTTGACGGGGGAGCTGCTGGTCGTCGACGTAAGGGGCTCAAGCCTGATGGACCCCAGGCTCCTCACGCTAGTCACATTGCAGGGGGTAGTGAACAGGGAGGGGGCACGCCTGTACGTCATCTTCAAGGATAGCGATGCATGGTGGCTGGCGAGAGCGGCTAAGATCCTCGGGCTGAAGGTCGAGTTTGCTGGGATGGATGACGCCGTTAGGCGCTTCGCTTCACAGGTTGAAGGCTACGTCATTTACGATCCAGCGCAGCCTGACACCATCAACGTGGGGACGACGCTCTGCGGGATCTACAACGGCGTCCTCGTTCACCCGACGTGGGTCGGCTGGCTCGAGCGGCTCGGAGTAGAAAAGAGGTTGTTCGACTTGAGGGGCAAGTTCACCGACAGGGTTTCCGCGTACCAGTGGGCCTTCGAGGAACTGTGGGACCGAGTGGACAGGACGAAGCTGGCTGTCGCGTGCCCTGAGACCCGGACCCACACGAAGTACGGGAGAACCTTCACCAGCAACCTGCAAGTGGCGTGCCGGGACTACGCTGTCGCTCTCAGGCTGCTCACCGTCTACCTCGACCCCTTCAACCCTGCCGAGAGAGCGGTGCTCGAGCGGATTCTATCGGCCATGCCGAACAACTCGATGGTGCTCGGCTGGCACGGCGAAGATGAGTGGGCGTACGTGGATCTGGCCACGAGGTACGGGAAGTACGTGGTCGTCATGATGCACCACTTCGGGCCGCTGGACTTTGCGAATCCGACGGTTTGGATGCACCTGAAGCCGCCCGAGGACCCGAAGTTCCCCCTGCCTCCCGTTAGACCTGAAGTGCTGGGGAGAGATGGGGTTTACGTAACTTTCTACGTGACTGACGGGGACAACCTTCAGTGGGATTACAACATGGTAAACCTGTGGCAGAGGAGGCTTGGCGTTCCGGTTGCCT
The DNA here is from genome assembly GCA_038731975.1 of Thermofilaceae archaeon. NCBI lineage: Archaea > Thermoproteati > Thermoproteota > Thermoprotei > Thermofilales > Thermofilaceae > Thermofilaceae archaeon. The sequence continues at coordinate 2,365 of JAVYQJ010000030.1, forward strand.
GGACGGTTAGCCCCCTCCTCCTCGACGTGGCACCCTTCATGGTGTACTACTACGCCAGAACCATGAGCGAGCACGATACGTTCGTCTGCGGCCCCTCCGGTGCAGGCTACATCTACCCCACCTCTAACAAGCCTTACCTGGGCCAGTACCTCCCACACACGAGCTACCACTTGGAAAAGAGCGGTCTGCGGGTCGTTGAGGTGCTGGGATACGACGATGACGTCGCGGCGGCTTACGCTGTTCAACTCTCCCCCTGGCTTCTAGCGGTGAAGAGGGATTACAACGAGTTGCCCGGCCTCTTCAAGGCTCACGGAAGCTCCGTCTACTACGTAAGAAAGGGCAACTTAACGATCCCCGTGGTCTTCGGTGCGCTTCACTTCAGGAGCACTGAGCTGGGAAAGTTCGCCTCGGACCTCGACGAAGCGATTAGGATGTACGCTCAGCCGCCTACTGCACTGCGCTTTAACCCGGCCGACGAACTGCCCGGTTTTGGGGCGCAAGTCGACGACCCCGATTCCCCCACGAAGAGAGCTAGGCTTGCGAGAGCGGGGGCGAGCCTAGCAGGAGCTCTGGTTTACGGACCCTACACGGAGCTGCCAGCTGGGAGCTACACCGTGCGGTTCGCCCTTAAGATCTCCGCTCGCACGGAGGCTCGTGTAGCGACCATAGACGTGTGCACGGACATCGGGAGGACGATCATAGCCCAAAGGGAGATCTCCGGCTCAGAGTTCGTGAGGGTCGGCAGCTACCAGTGGTTTGAGATCAACTTCACGCTCGCTAAAGCCACTGGCAACATAGAGTTCAGGGTCTGGTACGACCCCGGCAGCGGTGTGGACCTCTACGCGGGAGCGGTGGAGCTCACAGGCATTCAGCCAGCTGCGCGGAACCTCCCCATCATCCTTGTCATCTCCCAGCCGTGGGACATCGAGGAGTTCGAAGGCCTCAGGAGGATCCTCCAGGAGCGCCCTCAGATCATCCCCATCAACTTCCACGAGCTAGTGGCTCTGGTGAATGTCGAGTATGGGCACCGGCTGGCCGTCTCGCTGCTGGAGGACTATGTGAGGGAGGGGAAGTTGTCTCGTGCCAAAGCCGACGAGCTCAAGAGCATACTCGATGAAGCTCTAAGCCTGTACAGGGCGGAGAAGCCCTACGATGCGGCGGCGAAGATGATCGAATTCTACAGGGCCCTAGCCGCAGCGCTGATGAAGAGGTAGCGCTGGGATACTCGCGGGGAAAGAGGTATCATTCAATCCAGCGGGGTGGAACCCCACGTGCGGACGCTGATAGCCCGTCCAGCTCTGCCGGTTCGAATGTTTCAATCCACAAGGACTGGTTTGAGAGCCTCCTTCGCTCTCCCCGCGAGCCCCGAAAGGGCTACTCGCCTGACGAGCGCGGCAAACTCGCGGTCTCCGGTGAGCCTGAACAAGGCGTCCTCGACTACGGCGTCATCTAAGTAGATCATCCTCACCGTCATGCCCCCGTCGATCACGAAGTTGACACCCGTGACGAAGCCCGCCTCGTCTGAAGCCAGGAACGCCACCAGTGCTGCAACATCCTCCGGCTTGCCAACCCTGCCAGCCGGGTGCTGCTCGTGATCCAGCCTGGTCAGCTGAGGCTCTCTTGGAGGGATCTGCCACTCGCTCGTATCGATCCACCCAGGCGATACCGCTACCACCCTGATGCGGTAGGGTGCCAGGCTGACGGCTAGCGCGTGAGTTAGTGCCAAAAGGCCTCCCTTCGACGCAGAGTAGGGCTCCGTGTTGGGTTCCGACTGGAGGGCCCTCGTGCTCGCAATATTGATGATGACTCCCCCTCCCCTCTCCGCCATGATTCGGGCAGCGTGCTTCGAGAATAGGTAGGGGCCCGTCAGGTTGACGGAAAGCACTCTCCACCACTCCTCGAGCGTTTGCTCGAAAAGCGGCTTGCCCGAGAAGCCGATACCCGCGTTGTTCACGAGTACATCAATTCTGCCGAAGGCATCAACTGCCTCCCCTACGCAGCGGGAGACGTCCTCCTCCCTTGCAACATCGCCCGCAACGAAGATCGCATCAACACCCTCGGACATCAGCGCTTTCAGCCTGTACTCTCCAGCCTTACCATCGATATCGAAGACGACGACCTTGGCGCCCTCCCTCCCCAGCCTGTGGGAGATGGCGGCTCCAATCCCGCGCGCTCCCCCCGTTACTATCGCAACCTTACCTTTCAACCGCACGGTAGCCACGGAGGTAGGCGCATGTTAAGGGTTTCGAGCGGTAACGCTTTTAACCGGGGGGCCGCCGGAACTGCTGCTGTGATGAGCGCCGGAACTGAAGACCTCTCCGGCATGAAGCGGGCTAGGAAAGCTGAGCGCGTTAAGGATTTTTGGTGAGTTTCCCCTCAGCCTTATGGCCGACCTGAGGGCTGTAGTCACGGGCGCGTCCTCCGGGATCGGTAGGGCTCTCACACTTGAAATTTGTCGCGCAGGTGGTAGAGTGCTCGGCGTCGCTAGAAGCGAGGGAGCGCTACTGGAGCTGAAGCGGCAGCTGGGAGATCGCTTCGATTACGTGAGAGCCGATCTTTCCAAGCTTGAGGAGCTAGATCGAGTTGTTGAGGGGGCTCGCGCGTTTCTGGGGAGCCTCGATGTCCTCGTGAACAACGCCGGGTTCGGCTTGTACAAAGGTGTGCTCGAACACAGTGAAGATGAGCTCCTCTCGATGACGCTCGTGAACTTCGTCTCCCCGATAGTGCTCACAAGGAAGCTGCTCCCGCTGATGCACGAGGGTTCCACAGTCGTAAACGTCATTACTGCCGGTATCCACGTCCTGATGACGCGGCTACCGATCTACGGTGCAACGAAGATAGCGTTTCACTACGCCTCTAAAGCGATTGAGAGGGAGCTGAAGCTGAAAGGCATCAGGGTGGTGACCGTCTACCCTGGCTCAGTGCTCACTGAGTTCCACGCGCGAGCTGGAGGAGCTGCCCCGAAGTGGGGCACCGTTACAGCGGAGGAGGTTAGCAAGGAAATCCTAAAGGCTGTGAGAAAGGGGAAGAGCAAGGTGTACGTTCCAGGCTACGTATCGCTGCTGAGGGTATTCGGCCCCCACCTGCCCCCGCTCTACTGACCACGCCTCAGCAGGTATAGCTGTTTCTCGAACTCCAGCACTTCCGCCGGAAGCGGGTGCGGGGTGCCCAATAGCAGAGTTATCACGTAGACTTTCGCTGCTCTCTCAAGGTAGACGAGCGCGTCGAGGGCCTCGTCCAAATCTTTCCCGCAGGTTAAAACCCCGTGGTTAGCCAGGATCACAGCGCACCGGTCACCCAACGCTCGTACGACGTTCCTCGCCAGCTCCTCGCTGCCGGGCGGCCCGTAGTCGGCTACCTCGACCGCACCACCCAGGTAGACTGTGATTTCGTCCAGCACGGGCTCCAGTCTCCGCCGGAGCGCTGCTAGAACCGATGCGTATACCGGGTGCGCGTGCACTACAGCTTTGACGTCGCTCCTAGCCCTGTACACAGCCAAGTGCATCAGATACTCGCTCGTTGGAGCGCGCCCTCCTTCAACCAAGTTTCCCTGCTCGTCAACTACGACCAGGTCCTCCGGCCTCATCTGGGCTTTCCTCAGGCCGCTTGGAGTCATTAAGTAGAGCCCTTCTTCGGGCAAGCGAACGCTGATGTTGCCGCTATAGCCCCAGTTCAACCCCGCACTTTCCATGAACCTGAAGGCTTCAATCACCTTTTCCCTAAGCTCCCGATACTTCACGAGCCAGCCGTTAAACGCTGGTATAAAAGTCAAGCCAGCTCGCGTAAGCGGCTTCGTAGTGCTCGACGAGATCGGGGTCAGGTTCGCACCCCTCAAGCAGCACGAACGCCCTAGCAGCCTCTCTCAGGCTGCTGTAACATCCGAGAGAGAAGGCCGTTAGAGCTGCGCTCCCAGCCCCGCTGCCGTGCGGAACGTTCGTGAGGAACACCGTTCTGCCGAGCACAGATGGCAGAAGCTTCCTTAGCGACCTAATCCGCGTTAAGCCGCCCGTCGCTCTCACGCTCGTTAATCTCTTCGATGCTACACTGACCGCCTGCAGAACGTTCGCTTTAATGCTGTACGCGACATATTCGAGGAGCGCCCTCACCATGTCGCAGACTTTAACGGGCTGGGTAAAAGGCGATGCGAGGAGTGGCGTGGAGATGAAGCTCCTAAAGCTCTGCCGGCCTAGCGATTTTGCATCCATGATCGATGGGTAGAGTTTCATCATGACCCCCTTCGCGCCTGGCTCGGAGAGCTCGAACAGCCGATCGAGCGCCCCGTAATCCTCTGCGACTATGATATCTCTGAGGAACCACTCAATAAATTCTCCGAGAGGCCCTGCGTTGCTTTCTACAAGCCAACCACCTCCCACATGGGGGACCAGCCAGGTGCGCATCCCCGCGTCAATCGCTGGATTCCCGGTCCAAGCGACAACGGGTACCGTACGACCTGCGATCACCCCTACCTCACCCTCGCCGAAAACGCCGGCCGCTAAAGCGGCTGTTTGCGTGTCGCCACCACAAACGACGACGGGTAGCCCCTCAGGTAGGCTAGTCTTCTCCGCCGCCTCCCGTGAGAGGTAGCCTGCGAAATCCCCCTCTCTCACGATTTCCGGAAGCATATCCTCGACGACTCCGAACATCTCCATCGCCTTCCTACTCCACCTCGTGCTAACCACGTCGAACAACATGGTGCTGGCCGCTAAGGACGGGCACGTAGTGTAAGCACCGCAGAGCTTGTACAGCAGCCAATCGCATATGGTTAAAATCTTTGAAATTTTTGAAAAAGATTCTGGCTTGAACTCCTTGAACCACATTAATCGAGCAGCTGTAAAGAGGTGCGGCGGGTAAAGGCCCGTGACTCTGTAGAGTTCAGCACACTCATCGTCGCTGAGGCTAAGGCTAGCAAGGAAGCCGCGCGGATCAACATTGGGGCTCATGCAGAGCTCCCTCCCGTTAATATCTAGGAGAACCATGTTGTAGCGCTGAGAGGTACACCCGATGCCCTTCACTTCGTACTGCAGCCGCTGGAGACCCTCGCCTACTGAGCGCAGGCAGGTGAACAGCGAGCTTTCAACCTCCGTTGGATTGTACTCAACGGTTAGCGTTGCTTCATCCGCGTACAGCCTAAGGGGTGCGCGCCTCTCTACGATAAACTCGCCACTGGTAGTGAAGGCTTGCACCTTAAGCGCGCTGCTACCGAAATCAACGACTATAAGAGCTTCCCGCGACACGATCCCAGACCTTCGGATTCGCGAGGTGCAAGGGGCGTTCCCCCCTCAGATACCTGAGAACGTCCTCGACGATCATCCACGAGTGCCGTCTAACAGTCTCAACGGTGTTCCCTCCTATGTGGGGTGTTACAACCACGTTCTCGAGCTGGAGGAATCTGTTTGAGGAGTCGACAGGCTCTTCGTAGAAAACATCTAGAGCTGCTCCCGCGATCCTTCTCCTCCTCAGTGCATCGTAGAGGGCGTCCTCGTCGACTACAACGGGATTTGCCAAGTTGACGAGTATTGCCGTCGGTTTCATCAACTCGATTTCCCTGCGCCCTATCATGTTCACAGTCTCCTCGGTGGGTGGAACGTGGAGAGTCACAATGTCGGAGCTGCGCAACAGAGTTTCCAGGTCGACCCTTTCACCACCCACGCTCTTAACTCTCTCGTCGTGAACGTAGGGATCGTAGACCAAAATGCGAGCTCCGAAGGCTCTCAGTATTTCAGCGACGCGGTACCCTATCCTCCCCAACCCGACGATGCCGACGGTCTTACCGTACAACTCGCTCCCCATCCATTCGCTGTAGTACTTTGCGAAGTCCTCAAACGAGTCGATTCGCACAGCGCCGCTTTTCAGCTTAAAGCAGATCGATGAGAGCTTCCTCAAGAGCATCAATATCACTGCTACTGTGAGCTCGGCCACCGCGTTGGCGTTCCTGCCTGGAGTGTAGATCACTGGTACTCCTCTCTCAGTCGCGGCCTCGAGATCGACGTTCCTGCCCGGGTCATTCCGACAAACACCTACTAGCTTTAGCCCATCGACGCGCTCGATGACCTCGCGATCGACATGTTCCAACTCTACAATTAAAATGTTAGCTTTCAGGGAGTTCGCCAACTCAATTAGTTCCTCCTGACTAATGACCCTTTTAGTTTTGCACCAGCTTTGGTACGTTACATCGATGTACTCCCTTAGCTTCTCGATCGCCTTCTCATCGAAGCGGGCCGTTACAAGCGCGTGCATGATCAGAAGAGGAGCTTCCTCAACTTCAGCAGGTCGCTTATGGGACCCTTCACGCGGAGCCTGCCGAGCTGATACTCCTTCACAGGACTTGTGGTTTTATCGATAATCCCTATGAACGTAGTTGAGGGAACCACGACTTTGATTTCCGCCGCCTCTGAATGCCCCTTTATAACTTCCTTTACTACTCCGTCCTCAAAACGTAATGCGTAAGTGATACCCAAATCCGGGAACTCCAGAGCAACTAACTTGCTGAAGCCTTTCAGGCTCTCGGCGATCGATTGATCCTTGGACCGCTCAACGACTATAGAGATTCTCCGTTCAACCTCCTCCAATGCTGATTGCCTCGGCTCAACCATTGCATCCTCTGGAAGATTTCTTCCTTAGCACTATTAAACATAGCGACTAACACTAATGAAAAGCAAAGCTAGATAAGCACCTCCGCATCGAGGCCTTGGAGCGCATGGGGAAGGTTCGAGTTGGCGTTGTAGGGTTGGGGAATCAAGGGTTACTGCACCTCGAAGCGTTAAGGCATGTACCAGAAGCGGAAATCGTGGCAGTGGCGGACGTTGATAGGCAGAAGGCCAAGCTTGTAGCCTCCGAGCAAGGCGTGCCCGAGTTCTACGGCAGTGCGGAGGAGTTATGCGAAAGATCCGGTGTGGATGCGGTAGTTGTAGCAACGCCTGACCACCTCCATTTTGAACCGGTGATGGCGGCTCTGAGAGCAGGTAAGCACGTGCTGGTGGAGAAGCCGATGGCTACGAGCCTCGCTGAGGCACAAGCGATGGCTGACGAAGCTAGAAGGAGGGGTGTACTTCTGCTGGTGAACTTCG
>JAVYQJ010000031.1 GCA_038731975.1 Thermofilaceae archaeon
ATGCTGGGTTCTATGACGTCCAGGTTGGATGCTGCTATCTCTCGGAGGACTTCGTGGAGAGCGATGTTCCTATCCCGGCTCATTCCCTCCACTCTAGCACGTATATATTCGTGAGTTATTTATATTGGTTACCAATCGCTTAGCTGTGGTTGTAGAGGAAGCTGCCGTCTCAACCTACATCCCCGAGAGCGAAGCGATTGTCGAGCTGTACGAGGTTTCACCACCCTTCGCCTACGCCGTCGTTACGAGGGATAGGAGGACGGGGCGGATGCTATACAGGGTGCTGGAGCCGATCTTGACAACGCAGGAGATGAAAGCCTTGGCAGAGGTAAAAAGGCTGCTGCTTGAGAGCCAGAGGCCGGCTCTCGATGAGATCAGGAGGAAGGGGGTGGAGGAGGTTTTGAGAGAGAGGGTGAGAGATGTCGTGAGGAAGTTTAAGCTTCCCGTGGGCGAGGACGCATTCGATAAGCTGTTCTACTACGTGAGGAGGGATATGCTGGGATACGGGCCCATCGACGTCCTGATCAGGGATCCGAGGATAGAGGACATAAGCTGTGACGGTGTCGGGGTTCCAATCTACGTTTGGCACAGCAGGTATGAGTCGCTGCCGACCAACATCGTCTTCAGTAGCCCCGAGGAGCTCGAATCGATCATCGTGAGGCTCTCCCATAAAGCGGGGAAGCACATATCCGTTGCAAACCCGGTCGTCGAGGGTTCCCTGCCTGAGGGTTACAGGCTGCATGCAACTCTCTCAGAGGTCTCGAGGAGGGGTGGCACCTTCACCATCAGGAAGTTCAGGGAGATCCCCTTCTCGATCGTCGACCTTGTGAGGCTTGGAACCGTTTCGCTCGAGCTTGCAGCGTACCTTTGGCTTCTCGTTGAGGCGAGGAAGAGCCTGATGATCGTGGGGGCCACGGCCAGTGGTAAGACCACGACTCTGAACGCGGTGGCAACCTTTATCCGACCCGAGGCTAAGATCGTGACGATCGAGGAGACGCCCGAGCTCAACCTGCCGCACGAGAACTGGGTTCCGCTGGTGGCTAGGCCCTCTGTGGACCCGTGGGCTAGGAGCGTATCCCTGTTCGACCTGCTGAAGTCGGCGCTCAGGATGAGGCCCGACTACATAATCGTGGGGGAAGTGAGGGGGGAGGAGGCTTTCACGCTCTTCCAGGCTATCGCCACGGGGCACGCGGGGATGTGCACGATGCACGCTGAGAACGTTGAGTACGCTGTGAAGCGGCTCGTGTCGGAGCCCATGAACGTCCCCTCCTTCCTCATCCCGCTGATGAACGTGATGCTGACCATCAAGAGGATTCAAGTCGGTGAGACGATAGTTAGGAGAGTGGTAGAGGTTCGCGAGATGGTTTCGAGTGAAAACGGGTTTGAGGGCCACGTGGTTTTCAGGTACAACCCGTTTTCAAACAGGATCGAGAGGGTGAGCGAGAGTAGGCTCCTACCCGCCATCGCTGAGGAACGCTTCATCCCTGTGAGCGAGCTCGTGGAGGAGATTGAGAGGAGGCAAACCGTGCTGCGCTTCCTCCTTGAGAGGGGAATCACAGACTTCGCGAGGGTTAGCAGGGTTGTCAGGGATTACGCGTTGAGGCCGATGGCGGTCTACACGGCGATCGAAAGAGGGCTCTACGATTTGCGCTAGCGGGTGATATAGTGGCTCCGGGCTGGCTTCTAAACCTCGCTAAGCGCTTGAGCGAGAAAGCTGGAGTCTTCAAGGAAATCTACTACACGGCCGGTTTCGAGGAGCCTTTCGAATCCTACCTGGGGAAGTGGCTGCTAGCCTACATCGCTTCAGCGCCGGCTATTACAGCCCTCACGGCCTACCTCCACGGGTTGGTGTTCAAGTACCCCTTACCCTTCACCATCATCTTGACGGTTATTATCCTGGTCATCTACACACTGCTTTTCGCGCTCATCTTCCTCTACTACCCCGTGTACAGGAGGTACTCCAGAGGGGTCAGTATCGATTCGCGGCTGCCGTACACTATCGCTTACTTTGCTGCTCTCGCATCATCCGGGATGGGTCTTGAAGCGATCGTTGAGAGGGTTGCCGAAGTTGAGGAAGTGAAGGCGACGAAGAGGGAGCTCGAGTTGTTCCTAACGGAGGTTAAGCTCCTAGGCTTGGACGTGCTGTCGGCTCTCGATAGGAGGGCAAGGGCGAGCCCCTCGATCCTGCTCTCGCTCTTCTTCTCGGGTCTCAGGGACGCTTACATCACGGCGGGCAACCTGTACGAGTACGCGGCCTTCATGGCCCGACGCTTGCTCGAGATGAAGAGGAACGAGTTGAGGAACATCGTGAACTCAATCTCGATGGTGGCTGAGATGTACGTCACGCTGATGGTTGCTGCACCGCTGATGTTCGTCGTGATGCTCGCAGTGATAGCGATGATGGGTGGGACTGTGGGGGGTCTGCCGCCGCAACTGATAATCGCGCTCATCCTTGTGGTGGGCATCCCGGCGTCCGCCGCAGCCACGCTCGTCATACTGGATGGCATACTCTCGAAGGTTTAACGACTCTGTTGTGAGCGAATCCCTTTAGATTTACCGGAGTGAAGAAAGGCACAGTGTTGAGGCTTGCTGAAAGCTGAGGCTTGTAGCCTCGATGAGCGTTAGCGTTTTAGACTTGAGTGCTGTTCTTTGGCAAAGACTGGTGGGGTGTCTTGCCTTACGTTGAGGTGAAGGGGGGCGTTAAGGCCCTGCTAGCCGTGTTATCCATAACGCTAGCCGCTGTTCCTGCGGCATTGGCTATTGCTCTGCTCGGCTCCCGCGAGCTCGTTACGGTGGAGATTGCGCCCGGCCTTACGCTCGCTTGGGCTAGCGACGTGTACTTCCTCTTCTCCCTGGCGGCTGCGGCAGCTATCACCCCTTACGCAGCGGTCAGCTTCATGAACAGGAGGTACGTTGAAGCGATTGAGAGGCGTTTACCGGCTTTCTTCGAGGGGGTGGAGGAGGGCGTTCGCGCCGGCATGCCCCTGGTTAGAGCGGTGGAGACAGCGGCCAAATCCGTTGGGGGGCCGTTAGCGAGCGAGATGCTTACTGTTGTAAGCAGAGTGGAGCTCGGCGATACGCTCGAGGGTGCTCTCGAGGGGCTTGTGAAGCGGATTCCAGCGCCGGCTTTGAAGAGGGCGGCCAGCCTTCTGCTCGTAGCCTACCAGAGCGGGGGTAGGGTGGGGGAGGTTCTGGGTGCTGCAGCTGAGATGTATGGGCTGCTGAGGAGCTACGAGGAGGAGAGGAGGGCTACGATGGCCCCGTACGCCTACGCCATCTACGTTTCGCTGATTGTTTTCCTGCTTGTAGCCACGATCCTTCTGCTAGTTTTCATTGCTCCGTTGGAAGCGCTCGGCAGGGAAGCTGCGCAGCTTTTAACACCTCTTCCCCCTCCACTCTTCAAGGCGACGTTCTTCATGGCTGCGGCTATACAAGCGTTCGTCGGCGGCTTAGTCGCCGGCAAGATCAGCAGGGGTACTGTTAAAGCCGGCCTCCCCCAAGCGGTGGGCATGCTCGTCGCTGTTGCAGCCTACTTCCATCTATTGGAAGTATTTTTGGAACCTGCTTTCACCATACCGCCCGGTTAGTTCAAAGGATCCAAAGAGCATTTTTAACCATTTGTTCATCTGGAAAGATACTTTTAAAAATCAGTAATGGTAGCCGTAAACGTGTCTTCGAGTCTGGAAAGGCTAGAGAGAGCATTAAGAAGGCTCCCTAACCTAGTACACTCCGTGGACAGCCTTGAACTCTCCATCCTTCTGCTTAAAGTGACCTTAGAAGTAGCAGTTTTCGCCGCTCTCCTCTACCTAGTGGGCGAGATAGTAAATGGGTTGTGGAGCTTAGCCCATAGCATTACGGGAGTCTTCCTCCCCTAGGTTGAAGGTTTCCGAATACCCTACAGGCTTCCAGGAAGCGAGGGTTACTCGTGTTATTGTTGAGCCCTTTTCAGCCACTCCTCGACTATATCCACGCCGTACAGCTCCTTGATCCTCCTCCTCCCCTCCTCCGTCATCCTGAGAGGGGTCCACGGTGGATCCCAGACGACCTCCACGTCGACCTCTTTGACCTCCGGCAGCTCGGTTCTGATTGCGTCCTCGACCATTGCCGGCATGAAGGCGGAGATCGGGCAGCCTGGTGCCGTCAGCGTCATCTTAACCTCAACTCGCTCCCCCTCGATCCGTACGTCGTAGATCAGGCCCAGGTCGTAAATGTTGACCGGTATCTCAGGGTCGTAGACCTTTCGTAGAGCCTCTATGACCTTCTCCTTCGTGATCACAGTTGACGCTGTCAATACTCGGTTTTTATGCCTTTCGCGCCCCGATGCGAGGACCGCGTGGCCGCTTTTACGCTGAAAACCGTTGATTCAGCGGCATGCTTATCAGCGGTCGAGCGGAGGGGACGGGGCGCTTATGGGCGAGCAGCAGAAGGCTCAGGGCGCTGACGCCTACCTCCGGATGGTTCACGAGCTTAGGGAGGGGTTGCCGAAAATCGTCATTGACGTTGGGGTTGCGGTTCTCATCTGGCTGTTCTCGATGTACGTGTTCATCCCCCTCTCGAGGGAGTACGCGCTGATCGGAATCCCCCTTCCGCAGCTCATCAGCCTCATCGCCGTGATCGCGATCGCGGCGATCACCTTCAGCATGGTCAGGACGGCCTTGGGCGTTATCGACGCGGTGGCGGCCTACCTGGCGCACGAGGTTGGGTTGAGGCACAGGGCGAGCGAGGAGGAGCTGCGCAGCTACAGAGCTGGGCTCAGAGGGATCTTCTACGTCCTCGTCGCATCCCTCCTCTTCCTCCTATTCAAGGACTTCATCAACGTCATTCACCCTGCTCTCTCGGCGGTCATCCTCTTCTTCCTGGCCGTGTGGGCCGTCGTGACGCTCGTTAGATCGGGTAGATCCTTCTCGAGGCTGGCCGAGATATACGCTAGCGAGTGGGTTTCCGAGCTGGAGAAGAGGAGGAGCAAAGGCTGAGAGTGTGGAGCGGAGAGCCGCGGGGGGCGAGTGGGAGCGCTACGAGGAGGCAGCGGCCAAGCTGGGTAGGGCGGTAGTTGCGTACGCAACCGCCTTTCTCCTCTGGCTGTTCCTCATAGCCATCTTCGTGCCAGCCGCCAGCGCCCCCTCGTCGGAGCAGATACTGCCCATAGTAGCGCTCATCTTCCTCGCGGGGATAGCCGTTGAAGTCTACTGGGGGACCGTGAACCTGGTCGATTTCCTCAGCTTAGCCAGCCCGAGCAGAGTGACTAGGTTCCTGGCTCTCGAGCTGATAGTGCTCCTGGACTCGCTGCTCCTAGCAACTCCGCTCCACTTCATATCCCCAGTGCTCGGCGGAGCTTGTATCGTGGTGGCAGCCGTGGCAGCCGTTCTGATCTTGGTGACTCACACGGAGGCGGCCTTAGAGCTGGTGTTCAACCGCTGGAGGAGAGGAGTTAGGGGTGCTGGGGCCGAAGAGGCTTCGGCAAACCCTGCAGCCGGTGGATCTCAGTGAGGGTTCAAGCCTGAAGTGGAAGGGGCAAGCGTACCCCTTACCCATGATGTACAGCGCGATCCTGGCCACCTCCAGTTGGAGCTCGAGCTCGCTCAGCGGGCGTGAGGCGGCTCGAGAGGCTAGGCGTGAGATGAGCTCTTCAACGTCGCTGCGGTCTCTCAAGTCTATCTGTGACCCCCTCTCCCCCTTCAGGTAGCGCGTCACCGCCGAAGGTGAGATGCCCAGGGCCGCTGCGGCCTTAACCCTGCTGAGGCCGTGCTCATTGACGAGCGCCTCCACTAGCCTCCTCATGATGTAGGGGGTGATGTACCTCGCACCCAGCTCGAGCACCGGGATCAGAGCACCACCACCTTCTTCAGCACTTCCTCCGGATTCTTTAGCGCTTCAGTGAAGTCCTCAACCACTTCCACCGCTCCGAGGTAGTTGCCCTCCTTGTCCCGGACAGCAGAGATGAAGACCCTGACTACTCGATCGCCAATCCTCGTCCAGAACTCCCTGTAGTCGGCCTCGCCCCTCTTCAGCGCTTCCACGGTTTCGTTCACCAGCCTCTCGAGGCGCGGTGGGTGGCAGAAGAGCAGCCTCCTGCCGAGGATAGTCCTCGTCCTGACGAACACTGAGGGGAGACGGCCGTCGGAGTAGAACCTGACCCTCTCGCTCGCGTCAGCGAAGGTGACTTCGACGGGCAGCGCATCGAAGATGCCCTTCACCTCTCCCGGGGTGAGGAAGCCCGTACCTAGGTCGAGGTCCCCTTCGCGCTTCAGCTGGTACGCGTCGGGCTCTAGCCTCAGGAGAGCCATTTCCCTGAACTCGGGCGGCAGCCTCTCAACGGCTTCACTGCTGATCTGGGGGTCCACCTGGTGTGGGAGCAGGGGCTCCGCCCTCGGCTCCCACTTTCTCTCGGGCTTCACCAAGTAGCCGATTTTCTCCGCCTCTTCAGCGATCGCGGCCCACTCACCCTCGCCGAAGAGGGCGAAAACAGCGGGGTAGAGGATCTTGTTCTCCCTGAAGACGAGCTCCGACACTTCTCTAGCCAGCTTCAGAGCCTCCTCGGCCACCAATCTTACCTCACTGGGCGGGAGCTCACCCTCAACCCTCTTGAGGAGAGCCCTTAGCTTCACGATAACCCCATCCTCGCGGCCCCAGAGAACCCGGGGGATCGCTACGATCCCCCTCCTCTCAAGGTAGGGGAAGATGAGCATCTGAACCTTCCTGTAGTGGATCCTAATCCCGCGCAGGCCGCGTAGCAGGGCTTTCATCTGCTCGAAGAGCGGCTTCAACTCCTCGTCGCGCGCGGACTGCAAGGCTCCGGCTACAACGCTCAGTTGCTCCGACAGCTTCAGCAGCAGCTCGTTCTCCTTGAGGAGGAGGTCCAGCGGGTGACCCTCCGGCACCTCCCTCAGCTCCCTTCCGGCTAGGTACTCCCGGAAGAGGTCCACGTGTAGGTCGCAGAGCTTCAGAATCTCGGAGATCGGTACCCCCTCCTTCACTAGCTGCTGCTCGATAAGAGGTATCTCCCAGGGCTGCACCGTTGATAAGACTTGCCTGAACTCCCTCTTCAACTCCTCTACGTTCGCCCCCTCGTGCAGCCTCCTCAAGAGGCTTTTAACCAGCTCAATTTTCTGAGCTTCCATATTTGCCACCTGTCAAATTACCCTGTCATAAACCACTTATAAACCTAACTCCCGCGCGCTGTTCTGCTAGAGAAGCCTGCTGCCTATGCCTTTGACAGTGTCCATATGGACAGGATTGCGCTAGAAGAGGTTCGTGAGATGGTCACTGAAGCCCGCTGAGAGCACCCGGAAGCCGCGCGGGCTTCTCGCATAAATTATTCGACAAGCTCCAGCTTCAAGCCGTGGCTTACCAGCTCCTTGAAGTGCCTATCCTTAGACTTCAGCACGAGGTTATGGGCGATCGCTGTCGAAGCGATGAGTAGGTCGGCGTCCGGTACAGGTGACCCCCGCTTCTTGAGCTCATCGTATAGCTCGCAGTAGACCCTTACGACATCGTTGTCGAGGTTGATGACGTCGAAGCTCTCCTCGAGAAGCCTCTTTACGGCGCCGCGCTTTCCCGCGGGAACCCCTCTGAGTACTTCGATTAAAGTAATGATCGATATCGCGCCCTCCTCGAACGACTTCCTCCTGAGCAGCTCGATGAGCCAGCTCGTGTCAAACAGCTTCATCCCAGCGCGAACCCCTTCCTGAACTCCTCCGACGACTGGGCGATCGCCTCAAGATCCTCTCCGCTCAGCAGCTCAACCAGCTCTCTGAAGGCGTTCTCCCTCTTGATCCTCCTAGCCTCCAGGTAGAGCTTGAGGAGGAACTCTCCCCACTCCATGTCCCCCTTCGCCTTCTCCAGCACCTCCTTCACCTCAGCAGGGACAGAGATCGTCGCGTACCTCCTCAACAACATCACCATTCAACTTTATAGCTACATAGTTATATGCGTACCGCCGCCTTTCGATCCTCATCGTTCCGCGCACACCACGCAAAATTAATCATCAAGCCTAGACGGTCATGAGGGTGGTGCAGCTGTCGCTTGAGGAGGTAAAGCTCCTCTGCAGGCGGGCTGAAGGCTTCCTGCGAAACGCTGAGCACCTCATCAGCGTCGGGGAGTGGGATCTTGCCGCCTTCAGCTTGGAGCAGTACTGCCAGCTCGCTCTCAAGTGCAAGCTGCTCCTGAAGACGGGCTCCTACCCGAGGACGCGCTCCTTGAGGAGGCTGGTGAGGGAGTTGGGCAGGATAGCCCCTGAGCTCCTCACGCTGGTGGAGGACGAGGTGAACCTGCACTACGTGGCCAGGCTCGAGGAGGCCTACGTAGCAGCCAGGTACATGCCCTACAGCTACGAGGAGAAGGAGGTTAAGAGCCTCTACCGATTCGTGGTCGAGAAGTTCAAGCCGCTAGTCGAGAAGGTGGTCTAGACGAGCCGGATACCCGAAGACGTCCTACTGGCGGCTAGGAGGGTTAAGGAGCTAGTGAGAACTTTCGACCCCGAGGCGAGGGTCTACGTCTTCGGTTCCGCGGCTCGAGGAGAGCTGACCGCAGCGAGCGACATCGACGTCCTAGTTCTGACCGAGAGGGTCGACCTGAAGTACGAAATCATGGTCAAAGTCTACAGGTACGTTGAAGAACCTGTGGAGCTCCACGTGGTCAACGAGAAGCAGCTGAAGGGATGGTACCGGAGGTTCATCCCACCGGGGGAGCTCGTGGAAGTCTAACGCAAGTCAGGCGTCCCAGCATTCTCGCAGCTCAGCTTGCCCTAGCCCTACACCTGTGACCGTCCACCGCGTTATTGACTGGTTCAGTGTTGCGTTTAATTCCCTCGGTTCTGCGCCACTTTCGTGGAAGTTCTCGTTAGGCCTTCGATGGAGGAGGCTGCCGCAGGCATCAGGAGAGCTGTAGCTGGGAAGCACGTCTGCATCATCATAGCCCGCTGCAGCGTGAGGTACAGCGGCCGAGCCTCCTCGACGCTTGGGCCGGGGGAGCGCGTCATCATTGTGAAGCAGGACGGGAGCGTGCTGGTGCACAAGCCTGAGGGGTACGAGCCGGTGAACTGGCAGCCTCCGGGCACCGTGATCTCCACAGAGCTGCGCGAGGGCAAGCTGGTTCTGCGGGCTGTAAGGCTCCGGCCCCACGAGGAGCTGGTGGTTGAAGTGGAGGAGGTTCTCATGCTGGCGCACGCCAGGCTAACGGACGAGGAGGAGCTGGAGATGTACGGGAGCGAGGAGGAGATCCGCGACGCGCTGGTCGAGAACCCCCACTTGATCAAGGAGGGCTTGAAGCCGGTTGAGATCGAGAGGAGGACGCGCGCGGGCTTCATCGAC
>JAVYQJ010000032.1 GCA_038731975.1 Thermofilaceae archaeon
CGTGGGCGCCAGCCACAGTCGAAGCGATGTGCTTGAGGAAGAGGAAGCTGTCCGCCGCGCGCATGGGATCGAGCGGGGGCAGGTTGTACTCGTACTGGCCCGGCGCCACCTCGTGGTGCACCTTTGACCCCCCTAGCCCAGCCCTCCTCGCGGCAGCTTCTATGCGCTCCACGACTTTGAGCGGGGGCTGCTGAACATCGAAGTAGCACCCATCGTCGGCCGGTACCACCCTGCCTCCCTCGACGCGGACGAGGAAGAATTCAACCTCGATGCCGATCGTGGCTGCGTAACCGTTGGCCCTCAGCTTATCGACAGCGCGCTCGAGTAGGAGCCTCGGGTCGCGCGCGGCAGCCGATGGAGGGTCGGCGATGCGGCAGAAAACCCAAGCCGTCCTCCTCCAGGGCTCCACGTAGACGGCTGAGGGGTCCGGCTCTGCGAGCACGTCGCTCTCGTGGACCCTCGCGTAGGAGGGTACTGATGAGCCGTCGAAGGGTACACCCTCTTTGAAAGCGCGCTTAGCCTCGTCTATGTGGAAGGATACGCCCCTCGGCTTCCCGGTAATGTCGGCAACGATGTACAGAACCCGTTTAACGCCCGCCCCCTTCAGGATCCTCCAAACATCCAGCGGCTCTACCGTGGGCACGTGAAGGGTACAGTCTAACCTATTTAGCTGTAACGTATGCTTGAAACCGACGTTAGAGGGCGAACGTGCTGGAGGCGCGTGAACAATTAGGGTTAGTAGGGAACCTGGAACCGTGGCACACCTCGATGGGAGGGTTTCTCCTCGCTCGGTAGACGAAGTCCTTTCCATCCAGGGATACGAGTATGGTGCCCGCCTCCAGTGCGGTCTTCAAGTACAGGGCGTCAACGGCTATAAGCCCTACTGGCGGTAGAGCGTGTAGGCCGTTTTGCAGAAGCTCGGGATGCAGGACGGAGTCCAGGAACCTTTCCGCTTTGCGGGCTACATCCATCCCTACTCTCCCCGCGAGAGCCTCGCAGACCTCCTGGTAAACTATGCTCGGTTCCGCCGGGATGAACCTGCCCGGGAGTTTGCGGAGTATCGCCGCGCACTCGTCGCTGTACTCCTTGCCGGCCTTCAAGGCGGACACGAACACGTATGCATCAAGAGTCAGTAGCTTCAGCTTCATGACCCCTAGCACTCCTGAACTCCTCGAGGACGCTGCCTTCACCCCACTTCGCTGTTACAGCTTCCCTCAGGTCGAGGAACTCCTCTACAGCCCCCCTCGTCCTTTCAGCCTCTTCAACCACGATGACCCTCCGCCGTTCGACCAGCTTCTCGAGGAGCTCCACTCAGGTCTTGCAGCCCAGCTCAACTTTGAGCCTCTTGAGCTCTCTCATCAGGTCCTCCGGGACGTTCTTCACCAGCAATGCTGGCATGCTAAGAAATCTAGGAATCCCAGGCTTTATGGGTTGACTCGAGCGCGGGGGAACAGCTATTTACCACCCCTGGATGGGGTGGGCGTGAAGGCGGGTTTCCTCCTGGCTTTAGTGTCAGCTGCTCTCGGCTTGCTGGGCCAGATCGCTTGGCGGTACGCTGTTCCGCGCGGCATGAGCCTTGATGCGGCGTCGCTCCTCAAGCTGCTTTTGGACTGGAGGGTGATCGCGGGGTTCGCGCTGTACGCCCTATCGACTCTCGCTTGGCTGGCAGCGCTCAGCCGCGGCGAGCTGAGCGAGCTCTACCCGGTCATCAGCTTGAACTACGCTCTAGCCCTAATCGTTGGTTGGCTCCTCTTCGGGGAGAGCGTTACTCTGGCGAAGGTTCTGGGTGTCGCGCTGATCCTGATGGGCGTGGCTTCGATAGCGTTAAGCTAAATTAGTGTCAAGCAACTGGTGGCCGTGGAACCCCTCACTCTCAGAGTGGCTGAGGAGGACGACGGCGTGCTTGTGTGCGTGTCCTTGAAGCCCGAGCTGCAGTGCTACTGCCTCGAGCACGACTGGTACCTTAGGATTGAGGGGCCCGGCGGCGTATCCCAGGAGTGGAGGTGGCGCTCCCGCTCCGACAGCGAGGGCTACAGGAGCCTTGCGATGAAGTGGAAGCCCCCGGCGAGGGGCAGGTACAGGGTTGTGGCCGAACTCGTCTCGCACGGCTATAGGCTTGAGGGGGCGTTCAGCTTCAAGCCGAGGATTCTGCTGGCCTTCTACTCGAGGACGGGTGTGACGAGGGCGCTAGCCGCGGAGGTGGCTGAGTCGCTGAGGGGCTTGGGCGCGGACGTGGATGTGCGCGAGATAAGGGTGAGGAGGGAGTACAGTAAACCCCTCCACCTGAACCCCAGGTTGATATTCGATACTTTCCTCGGTAGGGCCGACATTATCGTCGACTTCGACCCCTGCGCCTACGACGCCTACATCCTCGCCTCGCCGATCTGGGCTGGTCGACCTGCTGCACCGGTGGCCGCGTTCCTCAAGGCGCTCGCGGGCAAGTGCGGAGGGAGGCCGGCTGCCTGCCTCACGACGAGCGTACTGAGCGCGGATTACTCGGTTAAGCTTGCCAGGCTGGCTGAGGAGGCCGGGTTGAGGGTTGTCTACAGGGCTAACGCCCCCGGCGGTCGGCTGAAGGTCGACTTCCAAGAGCTGCTGAGGGCTCTTCAGACGTAGCTGGGCGGAGGCTTCTTACCCTCCGGCTGCTGCGGAGCCGGTAGTGGAAGGGGGACGGGAGGGGGGAGCCCGATCTCCCTCGTGAGGAGGGCGAGCACGGGGAGCACGTAGCTGAAGATGGAGGCGACGAGCTGCGGGGGAGGCTGCCCCGACGCCACCCCCTTCTCCAAGTCGCTCTTCTCCTCCTCGTTGAGCGGTGTCGCTTGCACAGCCCCCTTGATCTCGACGGAGGCGATGGGTGGCGCGTACTCGACTTTGATCAGGAAGCTCGTAGCATATGCCTGCCCCACCCTCTCCAGCTTGCCCAGCGTAATGTTCATGTTAACTGAGAGCTGCTGGACGGCCTCGAAGCCGTACCTGTCGGCCCTGATCGAATCGATCCTGAAGGCCAGGTTGGGCACGGGATACCGTGGGGGAGTAGTTTATAACGGCTCCTCTATAGCTCTGCCGCAGCTCTCCTCACGATCGGGTCGGTGAACCTGTTCTCCTCGTCGATTATCGAGTGCTTCTTCAGCTGCTGGAGCACCTCGTAGAGGGCTCGATCGCTCACCTCCCTGCCTTCAACCGCCTCCAGACGCCGCTTGAGTGAACCCCACTCGGTAACACCCTGCGCGAGGAGCCTGAGGATGAGGCGATACCTCCTGCTGAACCTCGTCGCGAGGAAGGATTCGAGCTCGCCCTTCGCCACTTCAACGGCTTTCGCCACCACTTCCTCCAGCCCCCGCGAACCCTTCAACCTGAGGTAGCCGTAGTAGGTGAGCCACCCAATGATCCCGTCCAGCTCGTCAACGACGCGCTCGAGCTCCCCGCGATCAACGTCAACACCGGCTTCGGCGAAACCGGCTTCCAGGAAGCTGAGGGACTCGTCGCGCGAGAGCTTCCTCGTCCTCACCTCGACGTACGCTCTGCCGTAGATTGGGTTCCCCGCGTCCCCGAGGATCCCGTAAAGCACTCCCATCTCCGAGCCGGTCAGCACGAAGGTCAGGTTCCCGTGGAAGTCGTAGGAGTGAGCGATGGCGCTGTGGAGCGTTACGCCAACGCTACCTCTCGACCTCTGGAACTCGTCGAACACGACCACCACTCTCTCCCCCAGGCGCTCACCCAGCTCGTCGAGGGCGGAGAAGAGCTCCGCTATCAGGGGCCTCTCCCTGGGAGCCCAGGCGATCGAGACTTCGAGGCCTAGGATCGACACGCCCCGCACCCTCGAGAGCAGGCGCTGGAGCAGCTCGGCAGCACCCCTCCACTTTGAGGAGCGCTTTAGGAAGTCGCTCACGGATCTTGAGAGGAGCTTGTACAGCTCCCTTGTGGAGGCAAAGCCCTCCCTCAGGTCGACGTAGACGTAGGGCTTCTCCACCTCGTTGAGCGCCGTGAGCACGAGCGAGGTCTTCCCCGTCCTCCTCAACCCCGAGACGACCACCATCGGCTCGCTCAAGAGCCCTGTCAGCCTCTCCAGCTCCCTCTCAAAGTCGAAGAGGTCCCTCCTGCTCGTCTTCGGGCGAGGGTCAAAGAGCACTTCCGCCCCGGAAGTTGCTTCCGGGGCGGAAGTTATAAGGGTTGCCGCCGGGCCCCCCTTGCAAGAAGATCGCGCGACTGCGCCGCGTAACTCAAGCTCTCCTCCAGATCCAGCCGGGCATCCGATAGGGCGAGCCTCACGTCCTCATCCGAGCGCGCAGCTCTAAGGCGGATTCTCGCAGCCTTCATCGATCGAGCTACGCTCTCGAGGTTGAAGGCCAGGTCGAGGAGCCGTGGCCTCTCCAAGCTGGTTGCGGTAGCAGCGGCTTGCAGCAGCCTCCGGGAGGCCTGCCTGAGGAGAGCTTCAGCCTCCTCGAGCGCCTTCTCCGGCTGGAATTCCAGCTGCTCCAGCAGCTTGCGTAAGGCCTCTTCCAGGTCGAATCCCTCCACAACCCCCTCTTTCCAATCAGTAGGAAAGGATAAGCTTTTCCGCACACCGGGCGCACAGAGTTGTGCGCCCGGAGCTGAACGAGCTCTGGTTCACGCTTGAGCCGCTGCCCGATAACGTTCGAGAGCTCCTTGAGAGAGGGGAGCTGTCGAGAGCGGAGGACGAGATCAGGAGGCTGCTCCCCAGCTGCGGTGGTGCGCGAAAGGTGAGGCTGGAGTTCGAGCTGGACCGCATCGCCAGGTGGAGGTTCGAGTTCCCCTACGGGCTGGAGGAGGGTTTTCGTGAGCTTCAGAAGACCATACCCGACTTGAGGTTTGAGGAGATGGGTGAGCTCCTCGCGAGAGGCTGCCTGGATCACGCGCTCTTGGACGGTGAGGTGAGGCTGCTGCGGAGGTTCGTGCCGAACGCCTTCTGGCTCTGCCCCGAGCTGAAGCAGCGCAGAAAGAGGGGTAGGGATGAGAGGGGGTGGGCGGCGAGGATCGCGCTGAAGGAGAGGGTGCAAAGGGTGGTTGAGGCGGCGCGCAGAACGGGGGGTGGCTACGTCCTCCCGCTCAAGTACAGGGTTCGCGCGGAGGTCGTGGTGAAGCCGGGCGCCGCTCCGGTGGGCAGCACGTTGAGAGTTTGGATCCCCCTACCCCGAGTTTCCGGTCTCCACCCGGAAGTTCGCGTCCTCAAGGCTGAGCCTCAACCGAAACGCATCGCGCCGGAGGAACACCCGCAGAGGACTGCCTACTTCGAGCTGGAACAGGGGAGAGAGGGGGCGCGCTGCTTCATCGAGTACGAGTTCGTAGCGAGGGGGTTCCACGTGGAAGTTGACCCGCGCGAAGCCTACCTGGACGAGGGGAGCGAGGTGTGCGAGGCGTACACGCGGGAGAGGCCGCCGCACATCGTCTTCACCCCCTACCTGAGGGAGCTGGCCAGCCGAATAGTCGGCGGCGAGGAGAACCCCTACTTAAAGGCGAGGAGAATCTGGGATTGGGTAACGGAGAACGTCCGGTACACGTACGCCAGGGATTACGCGCTGTACGACTGCATTGCCGAGTACGTAGCGAGGGAGAGGAGGGGCGACTGCGGTATGCAAGCGATCCTCTTCATAACGCTCTGCCGCATCGCAGGTGTACCGGCGAGGTGGGAGTCCGCGTGGTACATGAACCCGGTGAGCTGGGGGATGCACGATTGGGCCCAGTTCTACGTGGAGCCGTACGGGTGGCTCTACGCCGACCCCAGCTTCGGTGGTGCGAGGCACGGCGAGGAGTGGCGGAGGAGCTTCTACTTCGGCGGCATCGAGGGCTACAGGCTGGCCGCTAACATCGAGATCTCCCACCCCTTCGACCCTCCGAAGAAGCACTTCCGCTCCGACCCCGTCGATAGCCAGCGCGGTGAAGTTGAGTACGAGGAAGGAAACCTCTACTACGACAAGTGGGACTTCAAGCTGGAGGTGCTCGAGGTTGAGAGCCTCGAGGAGCCCGTGGACTAAAGCTCGATCTCGTGTAAGTCGACCCCCTTGAGCTCGCAGAACACCCTGAGCTCCTCCAGGTAGTCGCCCGCTACGGCGTGCAGGTGGTTCGCCCCCACGGTCTCAACCAGCCTCCTCACGCCCTCCGGCCTCGCGCGCACGACGATGTGCGGCCACGGTTCGATGCTCCTCTTGAGCTCCTCTCTAACGACTCGGACGCTCCTAGCTAGGGCTGCGACCATGTGGTATCTGCCTGCCACTCGGTAGAGCCTGGCTAGGGTCAGCGTTAGCTCGGGTGCGACGTACTGCGTCGCCGCGCCGCCAGCCTTCCCCTGCACTTGCGGAAGGAGGTGCACGCTCTTCAAGTTCTCCTCCGGGCTGCTCGATGCTTCAGCGAACCAGGTTGCCATGCCGCCGCAGTTGCCCATGTAGAGCAGCTGCCTTTCCCCGTCGTAGACGAGGAGGTCCATCAGAGTCGTCGGTTTACCGCCGGAGACCAGCTTGAGCACCTGCATCGTCAGGGCGCCGTCCACGTCCGTCTCGCAGGCGCACACCACGGGCTCCCTAAACCCGTCCGCGTCGTAGGGGTCGTTGAGCAGCGCCACCGCTACGCAGGCGTCAACGTACCCGTCGCTGAGCTCGGGCTGGCACTTCAACCCGCAGAAGCTGAAGCCGCGCTCCGCGACAAGGCCCTTCATGGCCAGGTAGAGGCGAACCTGCTTCCTCAGCTTCTCCTGGGTCAGCACCCTCCCGTCGTAGTGCACCCTACCCACCCTTTCCACCAGCCACTTGAAGTGCCGCTCCACGAGCCCCTCATCGACGCTCTCAGCTCTTCTGAGCAGCTCGAGCTGATCGACGTGCTCGACGTCCACGCCGAACAGCGCCTTGACCTGGGAGGGGTCGGCAGTGACCGTGTACATCCCCAGCGCCCGCCCCCCGATGAGCGCTAGAACCGCGCCCCGCAGCCGCTTGGCGGCCATCGCAGCCCGAGCCAGCGTGGCAACCCTCCTTGCAACCTCCTCCACCGACCCCCAGAGCACGAACCTGCGGATCCCCACCTGCCCGAGCGCGCCAGCCGAAGCCAGCAGGCCGCTGAGGACGTCGCCGTAGACGGCGATGAGCGGAACCTCCTTTACCGCGAGCTCGGCCGCCTCAACGGTCAGCGAAGGGTAGGTCCAGATGGGCACGTAGAGGAGGACCATGTCCGGATCCCACTCAAGCAGCTCGCTAACCGCCGCCCTCACCTCGACGGTGCTCCTCGAAACACCCTTAGCCGCGCGGACATCAACGCTAAAGGAGGGGAGCGTTCCGGCTAAAGCGGCGGCTCGCTTAACCTCCTCCTCGCGCCAGGGAACCTCTTCGCGGGGGTCGCCGAGGGCTAGCAAGCCCACCTTCGGCACGAAACCGCGCATTCCTCTCACCCCTACCGGCTCTCCACGGATGTCGCCCTCAGGAGATCGGCGCCCTGCTCTCGGATAAGGGCTTCAACCTTCTCCCTCGAAACCCCCTCCGTCGTCCCGGGTGCCGTGCACGCGGCTGCACCCGCAGCTTGCCCAAGCAGCAGGAGCTGCGCGACATCGCTCCAGTCGCACCGAGCGAGCTCCTCCGAGCGCCAACCGCGCTCCAGTAAACCAAGGATAACGCCGGCACAGAAAGCGTCGCCGGCCCCCGTAGGATCGACGACCTCTACCCTGAAGGCCGGCTGCTTGAGCAGGAAGCGGCTGGTTGCCGCGAGAGCCCCCCTTTCACCCATCGTTACCAACGCTGTTTTCACGCCCATATCGTTCAGCCGTCGCGCTGCGCCAGCGGCGTTCCCCTCCCCGGTGAGTAACCTAGCCTCCGCGTCGTTGCAGTGGAGCACGTCGATGTACGGCATTGCGGGCACGAGGTAGTCCAGGCTCTTACCGCTTGAAGCAAGATCCGCGAAGGTCAACGACCCCGTGAGCTTAGCGGTCCTGAAGACCTCTCCAACCCTCTTATCGACTAGCTCGGTTATACCGCTGGCGAGGTAGAAGATGCGGGGTTTCTCTCTTTCGACGAGCTCCTCTATCAGCTCAGGCCGGAGCAGGTTGCTCGCTCCCAACTCCACGTGAAACCTCCGATCCTCACCCTTCACCACGAGGATCACGTTCTTGTTCGTGGGGGCTTTGACGCGCTCGATGAAGAGCCTCACCCCGTACGATGCGAGCACCCTCTCGATGAACTCCCCAAAGATGTCGTTTCCAACGGTCCCGCACACACCCACGCTGTCCGGCTCCAAGCCGAGCTTCACCAGGTCGATAGCCACGTTTGCCGGGTGCCCTCCCACGGAGAGGACAATCCCTCGAGGGGCGACAACGACCTCGCCCGGAGCGGCGATCCTCTCGAGGCCTGCAACCACGATGTCAGCGACTAGGAAGCCGCACGCGAGAACATCCATCGGGAAAGCAGAGGATGCATGCTTAAATCCGTGCTCCTATCGAGCTGAGCGAGTGATGACCCCCTGACAGGCGGACCCGTGAAGACGCTACTCCCCTCACTGATCCCCTGCTTCTTCCCCTGACAGATCAAGCCTCCTGCCGCCGCTGTCGGGCTCGGCGAACTGGATGAGCATGGGAGTGGCGAGCAGGTCTCCAAGCTCCTTTTGCAGGAGCACCATCGCTGAGCTCCGGAAAACCGCAGGGAAGACCGGGTGCTCGGGCTTAATCCAGAGCTCGTAGACGACGCCGTAGTTGGAGAGGTCGGCTATCAGCAGCTGGTAGCTTCGAACCCCCTCGTTGCTCTCGCTCAGCTCGTTGATGACCCTCGTCACAGCCGCCTTGACCCGCTCGTAGGGGACTGAGTAGGGGACCGTGAAGCGCATGTCCACGTAGCCGGTGGTGGTACGGCTGAACTTCTTCCTGAACGTTTCGATTAGGAAGCGCAGGTTGGGGACGTAGACTTCCTCGCCCAGTGGGTTGACGAAACGAACGTGCGATCCTCCGATGCTGACGCACTTCAAGATCTCCCCGCTGAAGCTCACGTAGTCTCCAGGCTCAACGAGGCTAGCTATTCTAATGACGAACCAAGCCAGGTAGTTGCCCACGATGTCCCTCAGCTGCAGCGCTATGACGAGAGCGATGAGCGTCGAGACGAACCCGGATAGCGCTTCGCCCAGCCACTTAATGGTCTCCGCCACGGCTGTGATCCGGAACGAGAGAGCGTACAGCAAGGCAGTGAGGAAGACCAGTAAAGCCGCGAACTTCACGAGCAGGTTGAGGCCCCC
>JAVYQJ010000033.1 GCA_038731975.1 Thermofilaceae archaeon
TTTCTCCTGGTGCGGCGTTTCTCGCGCGTGTGTGGTTTCGCGGAAAGGGTGTCTTGTTCCCCGACTCTTACGGGGATTACCGCTACTTTCCACGGAAAAACCGTCAGCATCGGCCCCAGCTACGAGAAAGGGGGACGGATTCCCAGGGGAAAGCGGGGATATTGACTAGCATGCCCCTGATGTTGGGGCTCTCTTGCGGACTCCGGGTGGGGTTCGCGTAATTTCGCGCTCTTGGCCGTCTACGCGGAGCGGGTGGAGCGCTGCTAGAGGAGGAGTGGTTCAGCTTCCTTGAGAGTTCCTTTGACCGCGTTGACTTCCAGCCCGGAGATTTCTAGCGCTGTCAGGCCGACTACGACAGTATCGTCGGCCTCGCTGAATACTACGGGGGCTACTTTCCTCTTGCCGGCGGGGAGTAGTCCGGACTCGCCAACGCCTCCCTCCACGTACCCCCCGAGAGCCTTGAACCTCTTCCTCCCGAGCGGCTTGATGCCGAGCTCCTCTAGGATCGATCTGTACACTACGGTGTGGATCGCTCCCGTATCCACTACGCCATCTACTTCCAACTCTCTCCGGTTTGTAGGGGTTGAAGACTCCAGCCTGAACCTTGACGAAGCCCGCATTGACGTTTGCGGCTACCGGCCATGGATTCCTTATATACACTAAGGTGTTCGGGTGCGCATGGGACAGGAGAGGGTTAGGATTTTAGTGATCTACGATAGTTGGACGGGGAATGTTGAGAAGATGGCGCACGCGGTTGCCGAGGGGGCTCAGGAGGCTGGTGCTGAAGTGAAGGTCGTTAAAGTGGACGACGTTAACGTGGACGAGGTGCCGGAGTACGACGGCTACGCGTTCGGGACGCCGACGCACTGCGGCACGATGAGCTACAAGATGAACTACTTCTTCAACAAGCAGCTAATCAAGTACTGGGGCAGGCTCCGGTACAAGGTCGCCGTTGCGTTCACCTCGTCCGGAGGCCTGGGGGGCGGCAATGAAATGGCTCTCCTGTCGCTCATATCGACCATCCTCAACTTCGGGATGCTGACGTTCGGAGTCCCCGACTACGTCGCACCCGGAGTCACGCTGCACTACGGCGCAGTCGCGATCGGCTCGCCCGACGAGAACTCGCTCAAAGCCTGCAGGCTGCTGGGCGGAAAGCTGGTTGAGCACGCGCGCGTGGTCAAGGCGGGTCTCAAGGCCCTCGGCTCCGCCTAGCCCTCAGGAACAGAACGCTCAGCAGGGCGGCGCTGACTAAACCGATTACAGCGCTGTAGGTGAAGGCGAGCGCTCTCCCGTACTCGTCCCAGAGGTACCCGACGAGCGTCATGCCGAGCAGCGTGGCGGGCCCGTAGACCAGGTAGAAGAGCCCGTAGGCCGTCCCCCTAAGCTCGCTCGGCGCGAAGTGGGGGATGACGGCCCTGTACAGGGTCTCGTGCATGCCGAAGAAGAGGCCGTAGAGGAGTACGAGCAGGAGGACGGCGGGTAGGCCTGAGGCGTAAGCCATGGCGATCGAAGAGGCGGAGAAGAGGAGGAGGGAGAGGGCGAGCAGCGGCTCCCTACCGACCCTGTCGGAGAGGATGCCGATCGGGTAGCCCACCATCGAGTGGAAGAGGTTGAGGCCCAGGTAGACGAGGGGGACGAGCTCCCCTGCAACTCCGAGCT
The DNA here is from genome assembly GCA_038731975.1 of Thermofilaceae archaeon. NCBI lineage: Archaea > Thermoproteati > Thermoproteota > Thermoprotei > Thermofilales > Thermofilaceae > Thermofilaceae archaeon. Next base: position 1,660 of record JAVYQJ010000033.1, read on the forward strand.
CCGACGATCGGACGAGGACGAAGGAGAAGTCGTAGAACCCGAGCCCGAAGAGGCCGAAGGCGAGCAGTAGGAGGGGGAAGTCGCCCCTCAGTAGGGAGCGCGCCCCCCGAAGCAGGTTCCCCTCCCTCGGCTGGGTTCTCACGTCGGTGACGAAGAGCAGGAGGATCAGGAGGGCCACCGCTGCGGGGATGAAGGAGAGGAGGAAGAGGTGGCGCGGGCCTACCAGGGGTAGCAGCAGGGTAGCTAGTAGGGGCCCGACGATCGCCCCGGTCTGGTCGAGCGTCCGGTGAAGCCCGAAAGCCCTACCCATGGCGCTCTCCTTCACGGACTGGCTGATGAGCGCGTCCCTAGGTGCGGTGCGCAGCCCCTTCCCAGCCCTATCGGAGGCCCTCACGACCAAGGCGTCGGTGGGGGTGCGGGCGAACGCGAACATCGGCTTTGAGACCGCCGATAGCGCGTACCCGGCGAGCACCAATGGCTTACGCCTCCCCAGCCGATCTGAGAAGAAGCCGCTGACTATGCGGAGCAGGTAGTTTGCCAGCTCCCCAACCCCCTCGATTAGGCCGAGGAAAGCCCTTGAAGCCCCGAGCTCTTGGACCGCGAAGATGGGGAGGTAGCCCATCACCATCTCAGTCGAAATGTCGGTGAATAGGCTGACGAAGCCCAGGGAGTAGACGTTGCGCATGCCACCGCTAGAGTCGCTCTTGCTCACGAATAGCCCGAAAAACCCCCTTGTAAAAGTATTTTGCAAATCGACGGGGAGTAGTGGGTCAGCCGGATAACCGCATCGTCACAGCTCATCTCCCCAAGACCTCATCATCAGAGCCCCACCGCGCGCTTGGCTAAAGCCTTCAACCTACTCGCTGCGCTCGAGCACGAGGACCCAGTCCTCCTCCGGGCCGCTTGTCGGGGGCTTAAACTCCTCGAAACCCTCACCCTTAAACCTGCCAGCATCGTACCTAGCCCCAGACGAGGGGTCGTACCACCAGGCCTCCACCACGCCCCCTAGGGGTCCGAGATCCACGCTCACCGGTCTACCCGTTGGAGTGTACGCCATGGCAAAGCTCCCATCCACGGCGCGGCAAGCTGCAGTGTACTCGGGGCCGGATCCCGGGTCGCGCAGCAGGGATTGATCGGGCACCAGCAGCCCCAGCCTCCCCTCGAGCAGGTTCTTCAGGTGCTTCACCTGCCTTGCTCCCGGCATCTCCAGCGCGTCGATCCAGCGCAACCGTGGGTGGAAGTGGCGGGTCCAAGTGGAAGTGAGGGGGCGCTTCTCCGGCTCGTACACCATCCATACTTCGTTGCAGCCGTAGGTGAAGCCGCAGGCCCCGCTGAAGAAGGCCCAGTAGGCGGCTTCCCTCACGTCGTGCGCGCTAAACCTCCCTTTCGCAGGATCCCAGTTCACCGGGTGGTTCTCGTACCTAGCCTCCCCCTCAACTACGGGCTTAACGGGCTCCAGCCTGTAATCCCTCTGGATCATCAGGTAGTTCGGGAGATGCTTGGCGCTGTGGCCGGATTGGATCATGTTAAAGTCGAGCCAGGGCTCCCGGTGCAACCAGTCCGACGAGGAGTGCCCGCCCATAGGGTGGTAGGTGATGAGCTGCTCGCCGCGGCAGCCCTCCTTCAAGCCCCTCGCCATCGCCCTCCAAACCTCCAAGTGCCGATCCTCCTCGATCGGTCTGTCACCCCCCAGCACCCAGATGACGGGGCGCCCCCTGTACCGCTGGCCGAGGAAAAGCCCGTACTCGTAGGCGTTCTCGGGCGTGAAGATCTCTGGCCCTACACCCCACTTCTTGTTCACCTTGTCGCCCCACGTTGGCAGGAGCGCAGCGACGAGGCCGTGCCTCTCCGCCTCGAGAACGAAGTGGTCGACAACTTCGAAGTAAGCCTCGTTCGGCCTCGACGGGTCGTTACAAACGAGCGGCAGCTCTCCGTAGGCGTTGGGCTCGGTAAGCCCCCCAAACTCGGCGAGCACCACGCTCACCACGACAGTGAACCCCTTCTCCGCCCGGTTCTTCACGTAGAAGCTGACTTCCTCCTTCGTGGCTCGATGGATCAGCTCCCAAGCGGTATCAGCCAGGTAGATGAAGGGCCTGCCCCGGTCATCGACTAGGTAGCGCCCCGAGAGGGGGTGGCCCTCCCGACGGAAGACTTTCAGCACGAGAGGAGATCGCGCTTGCCAACAATTATTTGTATGTTGCTGGCCGCCTCCTACGAGCTCAGGCCCCCCTCTCCCTCCTCACCAGCCGCGCGAGCTTCTCGAAGAAGTCCCTCATCGCCTCGAGAACTTTCTCGAGCCACTTCCGCAGAAGCTCGATCCAGCCCGGTTGCGAGCCACCCCGGCTGGGCTGCGGCGCTCTTTCAGGCTGCTGGGGCTTTTGCGTGTTTTCTGCTCCCGGGGTGCCACTGGGCGACGTTGGACCCGGTGAGAGCTCCTTGGCGAGCGTGCCGAGGTGGGTCGCGTGCTTCAACCAAACGAGCGCTTCCTCGGTTGACTGTGTTGTTGAGCTCAAGTTCAGGTAGTAGACCGCAGCTAGCTGGTCCGGGGCCTCCGACGCTACGGCTAGGGCTTGGTCGCGGGACGTTGCAACGTACACGCCGCTGCCGGAGGCTTGAGCCTGGAAGGACAGCAGCGCGGCCTCCGATGTTGCCACGCACTTGGCGGCCGCCACGGCAGCTAGCAGGTAGCGGCCGGAGGAGTAGAAGGAGGTTGAGGCCGTGTAGTAGGTGTCGGCCATGCTCATCAAGGTTGTGCTGCCGCCCGCCTGGCTGAGAACCGAGTAGACGTAGGACCACGTGGTCCTCGCCACCGAGAGGTACGTTTGCGCCACTTCCCTCGCGTCCAGTAAACCGCCGCCAACGACGCCGTTCAGCCAGAGGCGGGCTTCGTCCAGGAACGCAGAGGAGTAGGCCAGGTACTGGAGCGCGGTCGCCGGGTCGCTGGACCACGTGGAGGCCGAGGCGTTGTAGAGCCTGTACGCCCTGACCGCCAGGTCGGCGGCTATGATCAACCGGTTCACGTCGAGCGGAGTGGAGGGGGCAGCCCCCTCAACCGCGTTGAGCACGCTCCTCAACCTGCCCTCCACGTCGTTGACGTACTGCTCCAGGTTAGCCCCCGAGTAGTAGTCGACGAGCATTCTGACCCACCGTGAGGTCGCGACGCTGTACGTGAACAGGGGTATGGATTCCACTCCTCTCGCCGACTCAGCGCTCGAGAGGTAGCTCCTCGCGCCGCTAAGGTACCTACCGATGAGGGTCTTCGTCAGCCTGCTCAGCTGCGACCCGTTCAGGTACCTGTCCGCGTCCTCAAGCTCGCTGCGTGCGATCCTCCTCATTTCGTCTCTAACGCCGGCCACAATCTCGAGGGCGCTGCCGCTCAGCTCCACGCGCCCAACCGCCCGCGTCGGGATTTCCACGCCGAAGAAGTACCGGAGGGCTTCGCGGAGAGTTGCAACCTCGATGACGGTCAAGCCCCACTGGCGCTTCGCCTCCTCAGCCAGGTTGACGGTAACGGGCTCGGTCGTGTAGAACCGGAAGGGTCCAACCCTTCTGACGACCGTCCTGTATACAGTGACGATGCTCTGGCCGGGTGGCACGAGGAAGACCTTTGCGCCCGCGGATGCCACAGCCTGGGCCTTCTCGTAGACGCCGCCCACGGGCCCGACGGTCCCATCCGGGGAGATCATGCCGGTCACCATCACCGACCTGTTGATCGGCTGGCCAGTGAGCGCGGAGTACACGGCAACGGCCATCGCGACGCCCGCGCTCGGGCCGCCAACGATCACGGCTGGACCGATCACTTTGAAGTAGAAGTTGTAGTTCGAGAAGCTCAGGTTCAGAAGGCTGCAAACCACCCTCGCAGCCGCTGTCGCGGCGCCCTGGAAGTCCTCCTGCGTTAGAGAGTACGTGGAGACGTAGACGTCACCCCACCCCTCCGTGACGAGGACGGTGACGTTAGTGGTCGTCCCCCTGTAGCTCCCATCAGCCGTCGTGACCGCCGGTACGAGCACCCAGGCGAAGCCGACAACACGGATCTGCTGCGGGACTGCCGGCAGCACTTGAGCCGCGAGCAGCGCCAGCACCAGTACTACGGCTGCGGTTCTACGCGGCACGGGGCGAGAGATCGCTTAGAGCGGTTTAAGCTTTGTGTCTCAGGGGTCCTGCGGAGCCTTCGAGGAGCTTTGAGCGCTTAACGCCCCTGACCAACAAGGCCTACCCCGCGTTGTCCACCATCACAGATTTTAGCGGCGCGCGTTAATCCGCAGATTCGTGGAAGAGAAACTTGTTGAGCTTAGGAGAAGGCTCGCGAGAATCCTCCGCGAGAACATCATCCCCTTCTGGTACAGGACGATCGACTGGAGGAACGGCGGCTACATACTCAACCACGATGTCGCTGGGAAACAGTTAGGTAAAGCCACGAAGATGGTAGTGACTCAGGCTAGAATGGTCTGGTACTTCTCACACCTCTACCGAAGCGGGTGGGCGGGCAGGGAGGCTTTCGAAGCCGCTGAACACGGGTTCGGTTTCCTGAAGGATAAGATGTGGGACGGGGAGTACGGGGGCTTCTTCTGGGAGGTCAGCGAGGAAGGCCGCGTGATCCGGGACTTTAAACACCTGTACGGGCAGGCCTTCGGCCTCTACGCCGTCTCCGAGTACGCTCTGGCCTCAGGCGTGAAGGAGGCGAGAGATTTCGCCGGGGAGGTTTTCGAGATCATCGAGCGGGCGCACGATGATGCCTACGGGGGCTTCCACGAGGCTTTTTCCCGCGACTGGTCTCCGCTGCGGGCTCAGAGTCCCGTAGGGCCGACGGGTTCGAAGACGATGAACACTCACCTGCACCTGATGGAAGCCTACATGACGTTCTACGAGCTAACCGGGAGCCAGTCAGCGAAGCAAAGGCTCCTAGAGATGATCCTGATCATGGCCAACGCGGTGGTTGACACACGCTCGGGCGCCTGCGTAGACCTGCACGACCCGAGCTGGAGACCCCTGCCGGTCTTTGGCGAGTACAGGGTATCTTACGGGCACAACCTGGAGGCCCTCTGGTTGACCGCGGACGCTTGCCAGTTAACGGGAGTGCCTGTCGGGCTGCTCGAGAAGCACTTCGAAACGGTGTACGATTACTGCGCAAGGTACGGGTTTGACCACGAGAAGGGAGGGGTCTACGACAGCGGGCCGCTCAACCGCCCAGCCGATAAGCTGGAGAAGGTCTGGTGGGTTCAAGCCGAGTCGCTGGTCGCGATGCTCTACCTCTACAAGATTACCCGAAATGAGCGATACCTCAGGGACTTCGAGAAGCAGCTCAACTGGATAGAGGGGTACCAGGTGGACTGGGAGAATGGAGACTGGTTCGAGGTTGTGCTGCCGGACGGGAGAAGGGGAGGCTTAAAGGCTCACGTCTGGAAGGCCGCGTACCACAACGGGAGGGCAATGATCAAGTCGATACAAGTCCTGGATTCCCTACTGAGGGAGAGGGGGTTCAGCTTCGATGACTAGAGCCCTCCCCTGGAATGGGGCTAAGCGCACCTTGAAGGATAGCTCCTCCCCCTTCTGCACCGCGCCCACCCTCTCGCCGCTGAAGAAGTCAGAGATGGTGAACTCTCTTTCTCCGCCGAGCTGGACAGTGATCGTGGACTCGGTGCGCTCGTTGAGGTGGTTGACAGCTAGCAGTAGCAGCCGCCGCCCATCGCGCCTCCTCCATACACCGACCTCTACTGCCGGGTTGCTGGACGACGCGATCGATCGCACGCCTGCCTCCCTAGCGACTCTCAAAACCAGCTCCCGAACCGTTTCATTCCAGCGGATTACGAACGGGAACATTACAGCCAAATCGTAGTAGCCCGGGTAGTTGGTGTAGTCGTAGCCCAGCATGGTTGCAGCCTTTACGATCCTACCCCTCCCCCTCTCAGACACGAGCAGCGCAGGCTCTCCATCCTCGAATCTCGCCACGATCCTCCCCCCAGACGCGTTGAGGTTCTCGCACATCCCGCTAACCCCAACAGGGATGATCCTCCCGTTCAAATCGCTGAGCCACGGGAGGTTCGTATCCACGATGTAAGCCGTATGGGTGGCAGCTGTAGAGGCGACGAGCTCCGGGAATGCCTGCTGGAACTCATCGACTCCGCTCCCGGCGTAATCGACGATCACGGTGCCCCCGTTCTCGACAAACTCGCGGATTCTACTCGATACTTCGGGTGGGAGAGTGGGGCAGCCGACCACGCAGAGCAGCTTGTACCCGCGCTCAGCGAGGATGCCCTCGAGAACCTGCTGCTCCGAGATCACGTCGACGGGTACGCTGCTACGCGCTAGCAAGCTGTAGAACAGGAGGTTGTTCATGTAGTACAAGTCGTTCCTCTTCAGCTCCATGCTCGTCCAGGAGTAGAGGAGGGCGACCTCCGCCCTCTGCAGCTCGTAGTCTTCAAGCTCCTCCACCAGAGCCCTGTAGATCCTATTCGCCTCCATCGTTGAGCGCCAGAGGTCGAGGTTCTGCCAGTTAACCCACCAGACAAGGCCAAGGGAGCCGTGGATGAGGCACGAGTACACCTGCTCAATCACGCTGCCCGGAGGGATCCTGTAGCCCATCCAGGAGTTGAAGGCTTGCCCGTTAGCCGTGTACGGCTTGCTGAAGCCCATCGCCGACCTGATTAAGTCCTTAATGTACTCGTAGACGTAGATGACGTACCGGTGGTCAAACTCGAGGGGGTACATGTCCTCGTGCCCCACGTCTAGGGCGCGCGCCATCCTGAAGATGTCGTTTCCCGAGTACACGCACTGGTAGGTGCAGGGGTAGAAGTCGTTCAACTCGTGCGTCGCCAGAAGTGGTCGAAGGCTTTTCGCGTACTTGATCAGCTCCTCCAAGAACCCGGGTATTATCTCCGCGTGGTAGTCGAGCCACTCTTTCCACAGGCTCGGCCTGCTATCGTCCCGAGGGGGCTCAACCTCACTCCAGTCCCTGTAGCGGGTTCCGTGCCGAGCGTTGAAGCTCTCAATGGAACCGTACTTCGCCTTCATCGCCTCCCTGAACCCCTCGACGCAGTACCGGCAGTAGCAGCAGGGTTTGAGCGGGCCTCCGCCGAACTCGGGCACATCGTTCCTGTAGTAAGCTTCATGGACGAAACTGAAGAGCGGTAACCCACCAATTTTGTAGAGGGAGGGATGGTCCCCGTACCTCTCTAGGAACTCCCTCACCAGGTTCTTAGCCTTCTCCATCAAAAGAGGGTGTTTAAAGCAGCCTATGTTCCAGTACCTGGGGTCATCGGACGTCGTCCCATCGTAGTTGACGATCTTCACCTCCGGGTGCTCGACGATCGAAACGTAGGGATTCAGCACCGGTGTAACTTTTAAGCCAAGAGCCGCGGCTTTGTCGAGGATGTAGCCCACAGCATCATCTCCCGCATCGGATACCAGCAGCCAGATGGACGTGGCTTCCGCTTCTTTAACGGCTTCAAGAACCCTATCAACTTCTCTTCTAGCACCCTCCCCCCTCGGTACGAAGACGTAGGCAGCTACGATGGGATCCCGGTAGTAGTCCCTAGGGAGCATGCC
>JAVYQJ010000034.1 GCA_038731975.1 Thermofilaceae archaeon
TCGGCTTCATGGTTAAACTGACGCGCGACATCGGTAACCTCCTGCTGCTCATCGTCTTGAACGTGATCCCCATCATCAACTTCATCGTTTTAGGGTACTTCGTCAGAGTCGTCAGGTACGACCACGACGAGCCCCCTAAGCTGGGCAACTACGGCGGCCTCTTCGTGGAGGGTCTCAAGCTGGCGATAGCGATCCTGCTTTACGCGCTCATACCGCTCATCCTTCTTCTAGTGGGAGGTTTCGGGGCTGGGATATTCATGTTCAGGTTCCGTTGGGGGTTCGGGATCCTCAGGGGCCTCTTCCTTCTGCTCGTCATCGTTGCTGTGCTTCTCCTCGTATTCATCTTCTTCATCAGCCTTCCCGCCCTTTCGCTGTACATGAGGACGGGAGATTTCGGGAAGATCTTCGCGTTCGGTGAGGCTTGGGACCTAGTCAAAACTTTCGGGCTGGGCAATTACATTATCTTCTTCATAATGCTGGTAGTTTTCAACGCAATCGTGGCCGCTATAGGCTCGATAATACCGTGGGTTGGCCCAATGGTACTCGGAGTCTTCTCGATGGCGTTCACCTTTAAAGCGCTCTCCCTGTTCGTTAACCTGAAGTACCCCATCCCACCACCGCCACCGCCCCCCTCCCCTACTCACCCGACGTTCTAGCGGAGCGGCTTCGTAGAATCAGAAGGCTGCAGTAGGCCACGCTGTTAACGCTCAAAAGCTTGAGCGGCCTTACGCTCCGACGCTCCCCCCAGTTTGCGGGAGCGGAGTTTAAGCACCGCTAGGGCTAGGATCGTGCAGACGACGATGAGCACCGGCATGGGGTCCAGCGACCAGGCAGCGCTCAGCACTAACGGCTCGTCGACTACCACTTCAGCTACGGGGTTATGGGCGACCACTCTCCCCCTTTGATCCACCCACTGGCGGAAGCGTATCACCAGTAGGTTGCTAGGCCAAACCCCGATTCTAGCGGTGCTGCCCCTCTCGTACCAGCCCGAGCCTGTGGCGTAGCCGACCGGCGTTACAACCCTCACGGGCAGCACCCGAGAGGGGGCGGTTGCAGGGCTTTCGTCCACGTTCCCAGGACCCAGCGCGTAAGGTCCCTGCGTGACGCCCCTCTCCCACAGGTCGCTCCAGAAGTTGCCTTGCCAGGTGTTGGGTCCCGCATCTTGGAGGACGACGTGAGCGGCGTTTTCGACGAACTCGTTTCGAGTGAACGTGCACCCCCACGTTTCGTTGATCACGACGCCAGCCCCGTTGCGCCAAATCGCGTTCCCCTCCACGTCGACCCCCTCCGATCCCTGCAGCACGATGCCCCGCGCGCTCGCAGCCACCATGTTGCCTACTAGGGAGCCGGTAGACCGCTTCAGGGTGACCGCCGCCTGCGAGCACTCCTTGACCGTCGAGTTCGCCACGACCGCTTCCCTGCTCGAATCCACGTACACGCAGAAGCTGCTGCCGCTCAGCTCTGAGCCCATCAGCACGACACCACTCGAGTTGAGCACTCTGACCCCCACCTCGCCCTCAGCCACCCTGCAGCTTGAGATGGCAACACCACTGCTCCCCCAGACATCGATGCCCACCACGTTGCCGCTCAAATCGCAGTCGACCACCTCGACGCTTCGGCACTCCGAGATGAGCACGCCCACCGTGCTCCGTGCAGCGCTCACGCTAACGGTGGCGTTCGCGCAGCGCAGGAGGATCACCTGCCCGACAGCCCCTCCGACCTGAACCCCGCTCGCAGCCTCCAGGTAGACGAGCGGCCCTCCGTTCACAGTGTTGTTCTCCACCCTGTTGCCGTAGGATCTCCTGACGTACAGGCCGCACCCCTCGAACGCGTTCCCCACGACCGTGGAGTTGCTGGACTCCTCGACGTAGAGACCCACCATGCTCCACCTGACGCTGTTATCCACTACGGTGCAGCCAGGCGACCTCCACAGGCCGATTCCCACTCTGCCGCCCTCCACTACTACGCTCCGCACCGAGCAGCCGGGGGCATCGCTAGCGTATACGCCGTACTCGAAGCCGCGAACCATCAGGTTTTTCACAGTCACGTTCGGAGCTCTCACGACCACGCCCCTGCCGGAGCCGTTACCCTGCAGCACCCTCCAGTCACCGTCGAGCACCGCGCCGCTCCTCATCACGAGCACTCCGTCGCCGGTCACGCTGACATCCTCCAGCAACGTGTAGACGTCTCCCACTCGCTTGATGGGCGCGCTGGGGGGCTCAACCGTGCCATCCGGGAGGATGCGTATCGCTGCTTCACCGCCCGATGCCGTGCCCCGCGAAACAATTACCAGGAGGAGCAGGGGGAGAACTACCCACCTCAACTTCCACACCCGCCCGTCCCCCGCTTCTCCAGCCTTGTGAACCTCCCCTTAAGCTCTGGAACGGCCTCGCTCAGCTCCAGGAAGACTTCGTCACTCGAGGCTAGCGTGAGACCGGTCCTCAGCCACGCGGCAGCCACAAGCGCGTCGAAGAGGTTCAAGTTCCCGCTCCTATCGATGAACAAGTGCGGGTTTGCCGACACCAGCTTAGCGGCGACCCCGATGTCGGCCAGCTCGAACTCGATCACTAGGATCCGGGGGGCCTGCAGCAGGCCCTTCACGAAGCGCGCGTAGTTGAGGAGCTCCTGAACTCCTCCTACCTTGAAGATCGGGTAGGCCGCCTCGATTAGGCAGACCTCTGGGATGGCGAGCCCGTGTTCGCGCCTCAACTGCAGCACGTGATCCCTGTAGGCCGAGTTTCTGAAGTAGAGGGCCCAGACGCAGACGGTGTCTCCCAGGATCACCGGTAGGGTTATTACCGCTGGTTACTTAAGGTTACTGATGGTTAAGGTTGTGAAGGTTTACAGGGGCGGTGTCATCAAGCTCCCCGCTGAAGCGAGGAGGGCGCTGGGGCTGATCGAGGGGAAGCTGCTCCTCCTAACGGTTGAGGGCGGAAGGATAATCCTCGAACCCTTCGAGGAGGCGGACCCCGTGGAGAAGTACTCGTCGAACCTCCCGCCCGGCGTAGACGAAGACGAGATTCTCCGATCAACGGGGGGAATCATCGAAAGCCTCGCAGCCAGGAAGCTGGAGAGGTTATCCTCCAACTTGTAGTTGTAGCGCGAAAGTAATACGCGCGTAGAAAGCCGAGCGGTGAAAACGCACTCCTGCTTTGCTAACCCCGCGCTTTCAACTGCTTCGCCTGCGATACCTTTAACGCCGGCAGTTCGGTTCGGGCGCGTGCGACTCGAGGTTCTCGCGAGGGAGGATTGCCGCGCCATCCACGAAGCGGCGATGGAGGTTCTGGAGCGGGTCGGCGTCCGGGTTCTCGATGAGAGGGCGTTAAAGCTGCTAGCTGACGCGGGCTGCGAAGTTAATCAGCGGTCATCCGTAGTCCGCATACCCGAGCACCTGGTCATGGATATGGTTCGCAAAGCCCCCCGGAGCTTCACTCTCTACGGGAGGGGGAGCAAGCTCGTCATCGAGGAGGGGCGCACGCACTTCTCTTCGCAGGGCACAGCCGTCTTCGTGATCGACCCTCTCACGGGGGAGAGGAGGCCGTCTACCCTCAGCGATGTGGAGAGGTTCTACAGGCTGACTGACGCGCTCGAGAACGTCCACCACGCGACGCTGGTCGTCCACCCCTCCGACGTCCCCGAGCACGCAGCGCACGCTTACTCCCTCCTAGCAGCGTTCAGGAACACCGTGAAGACGGTTGACGCGTACGCCAGGAGCGGGAGGGAGGCGCTCGACTGCATCAGGATGGCGGCAATCGTGGCTGGAGGGCTGGAGGAGCTCAGGAGGAGGCCGATGCTGCTCTTCTTCTACAACCCTGTGAGCCCACTCCAGCACTCCAGAGAGCTGCTAGAGGGGCTTGAAGTCTTCGCGGAGCACCGACAGCCCATCATCGTAGCCCCAGAGTGCCAGGCGGGTGCAACTGCCCCTGCGACTCTCGCCGGGCTGCTAGTCCAGCAGAACGCCGAGATCCTCAGCGCGATCACGATCGCAGAGCTCGTGAACCCGGGAACGCCGGTGCTCTACGGGACGGTCTCCACTATAATGGACATGAGGACGGGGAACATCGCGTTGGGGGCCGTGGAGGCCGGCTTGATCAACGCGGCTACAGCCCAGCTTGCGCGCTTCTACGGTTTACCGAGCAGGGGGACGGGGGGAACGACGGACTCCAAGCTACCCGATCTGCAAGCCGGCTTCGAGAAGGCTGTCACGCTAGTCTTCGCCGCTCTCTCGGGGATCAACTTCGTCTACGACTCAGCTGGCTCCCTCGACTCAACCCTTGCAGCCAGCCTCGAGCAGCTCGTGATCGACGATGAGCTCTGCGGCATCGCAGCCAGAGCAGCGAGAGGGATAGAAGTTAACGAGGAGACCCTCGCGCTTAACGTGATAGAGGAGGTGGGACCTGGGGGCACCTTCCTATCGAAACTCCACACTGTGAGGAACGTAAGAAGGGAGCACTACGTGCCGAAGCTGCTCAGCAGAGTACGGTGGGAGCGGTGGAGGAAGAGTAAGAGCCTCGTTGAAGAGGCGAGGTTACGAGCTGAGGAACTTCTCAAGCATCACGAGGTTGAACCCCTCGATAAAGAAATTGAGCGGCAGCTAGAGGACTACGTCAAGCGAGTTTTAAACAGGCAGAGGTGAATGATGGAGAACCCCCCATGCTGCACATACGTGCAAATAAACGTTTTACGTGATGGATTGCTTAATATCCCGTAGCTGGGGAGAGCCCCCGATGGATGAGGGTGGAAGCGATCTCTCGGATAGCGGGTCTAGAGGCGTATTCCTGAGGGAGGCTACGGGCCTCGTCAGAGAAGCCGGCTGGCTCGACATCCTGATCTTCGCCTCGCTCAACATCAGCTGGGGTCTCTCGGCCTGGTGGTACTTCCTCTGGGGGCCCTACTTCGCGCCCGGCGGCAACCTGCACCTCGGCGTGCTTCTAACCACCGTTCCGATGATCTTCGGCGCGCTGGCTTGGGCGCTGCTCGTCACGATCGCCCCGCGGAGCGGGGGGGACTACGTGTTCGTCAGCAGGATCCTCCACCCGCTGCTCGGCTTCCTCTCCAGCTTCGGCTGGATCATAGCCAACTTCGTGTGGGTGGCCGTGCTACCATCGTACGTGGCGGATCCAGCCCTCCTCACCACCTTCTCGCTCACGGGGTTGGAGCAGGCCGCCGAGTTCGCCGGGTCCTCGATCGGCATCCTCCTCATAGGCATCATAATCATCACTGTTTCAGCGCTCGTGACGATACTCGGCCTCAAGGCCTTCAGGGTCTTCCAAGCGGCCTGCTTCGCGCTTGGAGTGCTGCACTTCGCGGCGATCTGGGCGGTACTACTTGGCGCCAGCAGGGAGTCCTTCATCGCCGCGTGGAACAGCTTCAGCGCCGCCTACGGGTCGGCCGACTACGATACCATCGTGAGGGAGGGGCTGAGGTACCTAGCGGAGACGTACGGTGCGGACACCTCGTACACTTGGAGCGTAGCAAAGGCCCTACCCCTCATGCCTGTCGCCGCCTGGGGGCTCCTCTACCCCTACCTTGCTGCTTACATCGCGGGGGAGACGAGGGACGTACAGAAGAGCATGATCATCGGGATCCCGGGCGGGCTCGTGCTCGCCTCAGCCTCCTGGTGGATCACCGGCGCTCTGCTCGAGCGAGTCGTCGGCTACGACTTCCTGCTGTCCATCGCCTACGTTTACGGTGATGGACTAGGGCTCTACAAACTACCCTTCCCGCCGTCTTACTTCGCCTTCGCCGCGATCATGGCGCCCCTCTGGCTCCGGTGGTTGATCGGGATCGGGTTCGCCGCTTGGATCCTCTACTACGCACTGTACACGATCTTCCCGATGAGCAGGATCTTCCTCGCTTGGGCCTTCGACAGGATCGCTCCCGGCTTCCTAGCCGACATGAGCGAGCGCTTCCACGCGCCCGTGAAGAACGTGCTCCTGACAACGGCTCTCAGCTTCATCATGCTCGCGATCTACGCCCTCAACCCCGAGTACCTCGCGGGCTTCACAGCGATGATCCCGCAGATCTCCACCACCTTCCTATTCACCGCAATCTCAGCCATCGTGGTGCCCTACCGGGGGAAGACGAAGCTGATGTATGAGAGCTCACCCGTCTCGAAGCTGAAGGTAGCTGGAGTACCCTTCATCAGCATCTGCGGCGCGGTGTACGCTGGGCTGCTCCTCGTGCTGCTCTACTTCTACTTCACGAACCCGGGACTCGGAGCCCTGCACGTGCCCTCGCTGCTCACCATTCTAGCGGCCTACGTGGCCGGGACAGCCTACTTCTACGGCGTGAAGCTCTACAGGAGGCGGCAGGGAATCGATATAGATTTAGCCTTTCGAGAACTGCCACCGGAGTAGGTGACGGCTGTGCGGCTGTTCTATGCCTCCGACGTGCACGGCAGCGAGGTATGCTTCCGCAAGTTCCTCAACGCAGCGAAGGTGTACAGAGCGGACGTGCTCGTGCTGGGCGGCGACTTGACGGGTAAGGCCCTCGTACCGATCGTGAGGAGCGGGGAATCGTACAGGGCTGAAGTCTTCGGCAAAACGTGGCTCGCCAGGAGCGCCGAGGAGCTCGAGAAGGCGGTGGCGGCGATCAGGAGCAACGGGTTCTACACGGTGGTCGTGGAAGAGGACGAGTACGAGAAGCTGAGGAGGGATCCCGCCCTCGTGGATGAGCTGTTCACTAAGGCCATGGTTGAAACCCTGAGGAGGTGGGTTAAGCTGGCTGAGGAAAGGTTGCGGGGCAGCGGTGTCGAAGTGTACATCATGCCCGGCAACGACGACCGCTTGGCTGTGGACGAGGCTTTGGAGGGCTCGGACGTCGTCGTAAACCCCGACAACCGCGTCATCGAGATTAAGGGCGGCCTCCAGCTCGTCAGCCTCGGAGCCTCCAACCCAACCCCATGGAAGACCCCGCGCGAGCTCACGGAGGAGGAGCTGTACAGCAGGCTGAAAAGGTTGATCGAGGGGGCCGGCGACCCCTCGGGCGTGGTGCTAAACGTGCACGTACCACCTTACGGGACACCAATCGACCTGGCCCCCGCCATCGACGAAGAATTCCGGGTCGTTCGGAAGGGCGGCGAAGTGGAGATGCTCCACGCGGGGAGCAGAGCCGTGAGGAGGATCATCGAGGAGCACCAGCCGCTGGTCGGCCTCCACGGTCACATCCACGAGTCAAAGGGCGTGGCTAAGATCGGGAGAACTCTCTGCTTCAATCCGGGGAGCGACTACAGCAGCGGCGCGCTCAGAGGCGTGCTCCTAGAGCTCGAGCGGGGAAGGGTAAGGAGCTACGTGTTCACGTACGGGTGATCGGGTTGGCGAGGCTGAAGCTCCTAGAGGACTATGACGGGACCGTGTACGAGGTTGAGCTCCCCCTCACCTCGAGAATCGAGGCTCAGCAGGCCGCGGAGGAGCTCGGCCTACCCGGCTACATCGACTTTTCCAACCTCTCCCTCGCCCGAGCAGTCGTAACCCTCTGGGCTGCGCGCAAAGTGCCCAGCCTAGACTTGCCCGGAGAGCTCAGGGGGAGGTTGAGCAGGCCTATCGACGCCCTCCTCTTCGGAGGGGCAGCCGTCAAAGTCCACTCGCCCACGGCGAACAAGCGGGAGCACGCGCTGAACAGGGAGCTGAACGACGTGGACTTCGTCGTGAGGAAGCGCGACGGGCTCCTCTTCGTGAAGCTCCTCCTCAACCTCGGCAGCCTGCTGGGCAGCCGCTACACGTACTTCACCACCTCCGGCGACAAGTGGTTCAACGCGTTCAGGGGTGGGAGGAGGTACAGGGTTCACGGGCTCAGCGGGGTCGAGGGTGACGGCTTGCGGGTTGCGGTAATCGACATCTTCTGCGACGAGCTCCCCTTCCGCCACACGATCAAGCTGAGCGGCGAGTTCGAGAGGGCCAGGGAGAACCTCTACACGGTGGGTCTCGAAAACCTGCTGCTCTCAAAGCTTCAGTACATATTCGGGCTACCCGTCGAGAAGCTACCGATCCTCGAGTCGTCCGGCCAGGGGTACAGGGTGCTACCATACGAGCACCTGAAGGGGATGGTCGCGGTCGGCATGGAGCTCAAGGACATGAAGGACGTGGCCGCGCTCCTCCTCGACCACGAGATCGGCGAAGGGGGTGAGGCCATCAACCCCGAGGTCCTCCGGAGGACGCTCGAGAGGGACAAGGGCTTCGCGCTCACCGTCAGGTTGAACCTCCAGAACCTCATCGATAGGATCGACGTCCTCATCAGGGAGGGGTTGAGCCCCGGCGAAGCCAGCGATGTAGCAGCCGCGGCGGAGGAACTGCTCAAGGCTGTACCCCGCGTGGAGAAGAGGTGGAGCAAGCCCTGGTGGAACATCTACGTGGAGTCGCCGGGCCTCGAGGGGGTAAAATAGCCGGAGCTGCACTACCCCATTGTGGTCGAGACCGTAGTCAAGGCTAACGGCTCGAGGGAACCCTACAGCCGGCAGAAGCTCCTCCTCAGCGTCGTCCGGTGCGGGCTGCCAGAGCAGGACGCGCTGAAACTCGTTGAGGAGGTCGAAGAATCCCTACCGGCCGTCGTCACATCCGACGAGATTTACAGCCGGCTCCTCGCCCGGCTTCGCGAACGATACCCGCAGTGCGCGGTAAGGTACGCCGTCCGCAGGGCCATCATGAGGATGGGGCCGGAGGGCTACCCATTCGAGAAGTTTGTCGCGAGGCTCCTGGAGAAGATGGGCTACGCGACGCGCACGAACGTGAAGGCTAGAGGTAGGTGCATCGAGCACGAGTTGGACGTCGTCGCGGAGGGCCGGGGGGAGAGGTTCTTCGTCGAGTGCAAGTACCACAACCTGCCGGGGATCAAGGTTGACGCCAAGGTCGCCCTCTACGTTTACGCGCGCTACCTCGACCTGAAGGACCAGTTCGATAGGGCGTGGATCGTGACGAACACGAAGGTGACGGCTGAAGCCGCCGCCTACGCCGAGTGCGTCGGCATGCGCGTCATAGCCTGGCACTACCCGGAGGAGGGATTGGAGGTCCTCATCGAAAGGTACGG
>JAVYQJ010000035.1:0-7332 GCA_038731975.1 Thermofilaceae archaeon
TTAGACTGGCCGGATATGTCCTTGGTGGCGACGTGCTTATAGGGATAGACATTGCGGCAAGCCAGTTCTTCGACGCTTCAAGCGGTAAGTACAGTGTTGACGGGAGACTCTTAAGCGCTGAGGAGTTGCTGGAGATGTACCTGGATATGGTGTCTAGGTATCCGATAACATACTTGGAGGACCCCTTCGATGAGGAATCCCCGACTATGTAACTGCCTGCCTGACTCATCCACGGGGTTCGACGCTGATCTGAGCCCCACACTGCCCACCAAGTGAAATTCACTAAAGTCTTAATTAAGGAATGCTAATGCCTGGAGGATCCCCCGTGAAGGCATTCTAAACGAAAAACAATGTGTGGATGTGTTAAGGCGGTATTTTCTCATCCTCCTTATCGAACATCTCCACCGTCGTCCTCAGCGCTATCTCAACAGCCTTGATCATGGTCTCTAACGACATGCTGGGCGGCACGCCGGCCCAGTCACCTCTCTTAACGGCCGCCTGCTCGGGAAGTAGCGGCAGATGCATGAAGCCAGCCTTCCTCGGGTAGCCGTACATAGCCGAGTGGTGTAATGCGATGTACATCACGAAATTGCACAGGAATGTTCCGGCAGTATTGGAAACTATTGCGGGTATGCCGCTCTCCCTCAACCTCCTGAGGATCGCCTTCTTAGGTAGTGTGGTGAAGTATGCTGGAGGGCCTTCAGGCTCTATAGGTTCATCCACAGGTTGCTCACCGTCGTTATCAGGTATCCTAGCGTCCTTAACGTTAACCGCAACCCTCTCAATAGTGACGTAGGATATCCCAGACCAGAGCCCCAGACCTATGTAGATGTCAGGGACGTTGGAGCTCAGAAGCTCCCTCAGAACAGAGCCGGCCCTCCTGAAAGAAACCGGCAGGACTGCCGTCACGACCTCCAGCCCGGACATCTCCTTAGCGAGGGCTTCAGGTAGCCTACGCACCACAAACTCCGACGGATTTAACTTATCACCACCGAAGGGCTCAAAACCTGTGAGAAGGGCTTTCATGATACCCACCCAATATCTACTAAACTGTTAGGTTATTTATCCCTTTAGGCGTTTTCGTAAGCACCTCAGGACCGTCCGGCGTTATTAAGACTGTGTCTGAGTGCCTAAACCCACCAACATTAGGCACATATATACCTGGTTCAACACACAACACCATGTTCGTGTCCAGGACCGTGACATCCCCCTCAGCTAGGTTGGGCTTTTCATGTATCTCCAAACCTATGCCGTGTCCTGTTCTGTGGGTAACGAATTTGAGGGCGTTGTGCGCCGCAAAAACTCCTCTTGATACTTTATCAGGCTCCTCAGCCAACACACCCGGTCTCAAAACCTCTATCGCCTTTCGCTGGGCCTCCTCCATCAGCTCGAAGTACTCTTCGACCTCGGGCTTGACTCTACCGACTAAGAATGTTCTCTCGTTCTCAGCCCTATACCCCTCTACAGCTATGTCAAGCGTCACTATTACCACATCACCGTCAACGACCTTCCTGCCGCTGACCATGCCGTGAGGGTAGTAAGACCTGAACCCTGATAACACAGCCGCTACGGTCCAATTCATCCAAGGATAGAGCCCTTCATCGCCAAGCAACTCAGCCAGCTTGACCTTCATAGCATACTCAGCACGTGCCGCGACCACGACTTCCCTACCCCTCTCCTCCAAGCTCCTCATGACTTCCTTCATGCCGAAATCCGTTATATCTGCCGCCACTCTGATCCTTTCAACCTCACTCCCATCCTTAACCATCCTCAGGTGGGCGAGCTCTTTCGAAAGATCCACCAACTCCAGAGCCTCCGACACGGACTTCACCTTAGTATACATCGTCAATGAATCAACGTCAAGCCCCACTCTCCTTGCATCACGTAAGTCCTCTTTCAGTATGTGGTAGAATTCCTCCTCATGGTAGTAATGTTTGATTGTTGGTATTGGGCTTCGCTCCCTAGCATGCTCTAAATCTAAATACGGCACTATTAGTGTTGGGTCTCCCTCTGAAGGCACTATAACCGCTATCGGCCTGGAATATATTATGGCTTGGAAGAGGCTGACGTAGTACGTGTTCTCAGGCTTCAGCACTACAGCCACGTCGACACCCTTAGTCGCAAGGATCCCCTGCAACTTCTTGAGTCTTGAGTCATACGGGAATTTCGGAAGCATCATTGCCCCACGTCACCCTCACTACCCCGCGACCCTCGCGACTCAATCAACATGTATAGGAAGAGTGCAACCACGCCTAGTAAGCAGCCTACCACACCGCCATACAGTATTATACCAACTATGAGTGAGGGAGTCATTTCCTACCACCCAGTGCTACAAACACCAGGGAAATCAGTAGGGGGACAACCCAGGCCGCGATAGTTCCGTAAAGCGAGTTGTAGAGGTATATCGTCGCTGAGGCTACGAAACCTAACAGGGTTGCAGTAAACGCCCCCCAACCACTCAACCTTTTGGTGTAGAGGCCTATGAGTGCTGGAATCACCGGGGGCGTCCTTAAGGCGTAAGAGAACATGAGGAGCCACAGAATGCCTGGAGCATACTTGGCGATAATTATGGTTAATATGCCGAATAAGAGGGCAACCACCCTACTCACCAGGAGTTTCCTGCTCTCCGGCGCTCTCTTCATGAAGAAGGGGGTGACGACATTCGCCATAACTATTGCAGCGATTCCATTGACGGTAGCGGCGAAAGTAGACCACGCAGCAGCCACAAACCCAAGTAAGTATATAAGCCCTAGGGAGGCTGGGAGTAGGGTAGCCACTACCTGAGGCGATGCTGAGGACGGGGCTACGTTCAGACCTGCGGCACGGCCAGCAAGCCCTATGAAGCCGCACGTTAACGCTACCGGCATGAACAGGACCCCGCTTAGCACTAGCGACTTCCAGGCGTGTGAGGGGTTCTTAGAAGCGTATATCATCTGCCAGAGGAATGAAGAGGCGAGAGTCCCCCCTAACAAGGAGAGGAGGAATGTGAACATCCAGTTAATCGAATCGGGCGTTAAGCCCAGGAGCGCTGGTGAATACTTCTGTAAACCGGCTACAACACCGTCCACACCACCCAACGTCGAGGAGATGTAGAGCGCGACTATTGGTAGGAATATGGATATCATGGCTAGCTGCATGACATCAACTAGAGCCACCGCATAAAGTCCGCCATATATACTGTAAACCAAGTAAAACACACCAGCAATAATTAGTGAGGAATCGAAATCCAATCCTGTTAATGCCTGCAGGACGTAGGCTCCTCCAAGAGTTGACGACGCCGCACTTAACGTAGTTATGATCAGAATCTGCCAAGCCGTGAACTGCTCGAAGAGATTAACCCCTCCAACACGTGCCTCACTAAACCTGTGCCTGAGATAGTGGGGGAAGGAGATAGTTCCGGGGGGCGCGTCCCTCTTTATGCGAGGCGCAAATATAGCCAGTATGATCAAAGCACCGCCGACCGCTAACGCGTACCACACAGGACCTATCAGACCGTACCTATAGCCGGCTTCACCGCCGGCCAAGACCGTGTAGTGGCTCTCCCAAGCCGCCAGGATGGTTATTGTGAGTAACGCCAATCCCATTCTATGGCCAGCTAGAAAGTAGTCGCCAAGACTCCTGACCCACCTACTACCGACGATCCCTAGGGCAGTCCACATAACAAGCAGTGCGACTAGAATGATTAGAACTAACATCACATTTATCAGGATGGATCACCCTAAGTAGTAATGGATTAACCAAATATTTAAATTTTTTAATGAACCACCCCTGCAAGTCCTTTACACCGGGAACCCCTCAGCGAACCTTAAACACTGGAACAACTGACTACCCTCACGAAGGACTGAATCAATGCTGTAGCCATTAGTAACGCACAACAGTCCGTGCTCACCCTCTCCGAGATATCGGTTCCTAGGGCTCGATGATTACGTTATTTAAAAGAGTGAAACTACATGTTCGTGTGGGAATAGGCGATGGCTAGGGTTGAGATAATAGACACTACTTTGAGGGACGCCTACCAGTCGCTACTAGCCACGAGGCTGAGGACTGAGGACATGTTCCCAATCCTGGAGAAGCTTGATAAGGCTGGTTTCACCAGCCTTGAGGTCTGGGGTGGGGGCTACCTTCGACGTTGCTGTCAGATATCTTAAGGAGGACCCCCTGGGAGAGGCTTAGGAAGGTCCGTGAGGGGGTTAGGAGGGCTAAGCTCCAGATGCTCTTGAGAGGGCAGAACCTAGTTGGCTATAGACACTACCCGGACGACGTGGTTGAGAAGTTCGTCGAGCTGGCCTATAAGAACGGCATAGACATATTCAGGGTCTTCGACGCTCTCAACGACTCCAGAAACCTTGCCGTGAGCATAAAGAAGGCTAAGTCCCTCGGGGCTACAGTTCAAGGTGCCATGTGCTACACGATAAGCCCAATACACACAGTCGACTACTACCTGAGGTATGCTGAGGAGCCGGTCTCGATGGACGTTGACGTGATAACCATAAAGGACATGGCCGGGATACTGGATCCCTACATTGCCCACACGTTGGTCACGGAACTTAAGAAGAGGTTCAAGGTTCCGGTAAACGTGCACACCCACACCACCAGCGGTATGACCGTAGCGACTTACGTCAAGTCCGCGGAGGCCGGCGCCAACTACATAGACACGGCGGTAAGTCCTCTCGCCTTCGGAACGGCGCAGCCGGGAATACAGGCAGTCTACTTCTCACTCAAGGATGATCTCAGACCGGAGGTGGATCTCACTATCATTAACGAGATCTCCGAATACCTGAAGAGAGTGATTAACGAGAAATACGCTAAGCTGATGGCCATCAAGGCCCTAACACCCGACCACAACTTCCTAATACGTCAAGTCCCCGGCGGGATGGTCACGAACTTGATCGCGCAGTTGAAGGAGCTTAAGGCGGAGGGCTGGCTGAAGGAGGTGCTGGAGGAAATACCAAGAGTTAGGGAGGATCTCGGATGGCCTCCCTTATTGACACCACTCTCACAGATCGTAGGGACTCAGGCAGTGCTGAACGTACTGCTGGGCAGGTATAAGGTGGTGGCTAAGGAAGTCACTAACTACGTAGCCGGCTACTACGGAAGACCTCCAGGACGCATAAACCCAGAGGTAAGGGAGAAAGCGCTGAAGAGCGTTGAGGAAGTACTGGCAAGGCCGGCGGACCTGCTTAAGCCAGAGCTCGGCAAATGCTATGAGGAAGTGAAGAGAATGAAGGTATTGATAACCGACGAGAATGTCATGACCTACTGCCTCTTCCCGGACGTGACTAAGGAACTCCTTATCGAGCTCTACGACGACTACAAGGGCCAGGAGATGGAGGTTGAAGCATTAATAGCGTACTCGCAGTAAAACCAATTACGTAAGTCCCCCTATAGCATTGAGAACCGGGAGACGCCTCGTGCAGTTGTTTTGGGTTTCATATCTGTTTGCATTAGTTGTTGTGGATGTAAATGCTTAGGTGCTTTACACATGGTGGCCTCGATGAGGGGTCGCCCTGAACGCCCCCCAAGCCCAATGCAGGGAAAACAAGACAATAAAATCAATCAATGCAAACCCATACAGGAGCCGAACCCCAACCTAACTTTGGCATACACCATACTCAGATTGTTAAGAACTCATTCCCGCAGCGATCAACATACTGCTAGCGAGCATAAATATCTTGAGTATTAAGTAAATTATAATTAAAAGTAATTAATTAAAATTTATTCGGACCTATAGCTATATCTCAATGAGGTGTTATAGTGTTCGAGAAACTATTCGAGCCTTTCTACATTAGAGGTCTTGAAGTACCAAACAGGATAGTAATGCCGCCGATGGTTGTTGGCTACGCTGGCCCACAGGGAGATCACTGAGCAGGCGCTCTCATACTATGAGGCTAGGGCGCGCGGCGGTATTGGACTCATAATAGTTGAGGCCTCATACATCCGTGAGGACGGCAGGCTGGTCTCGGGGGAGATAGGGATATACGACGATGAGCTCGTGCCAGGGTTGGCTAGACTGGCTGACGTCATTAAGATCCACGGCAGCAGATCCGCGATTCAGATAGCTCACGGCGGCGTGCAGACCCACGTAGGTCAACCGCTTGGACCCTCAGCCATCGGCAGGAAGGTGGTTCCGCATGCCAAGACCCCGAGGGAGCTCAGGACGGAGGAGGTGGAGGCGTTGGTCGAGGACTTCGCTAGGGCGGCGCTCAGGGCCCAGCAGGCCGGCTTCGACGTTGCTCAGGTTCACGGAACGCACGGCTACCTAATAACGCAGTTCCTCTCACCGCTCACTAATAAACGCACGGACAGGTATGGTGTTGATAGGGTGTTATTCGCTGTTGAGGTCGTTCAGAGAATTAAGAGCCTGTACGGGAGGAACTACCCGGTGATATTCAGGTTAAACGCCAACGAGTTTATGGAGGGCGGAATCACCACTAACTACGCTAAGGAGGTTGCTAAAAGGCTTGTGGAGGAGGCCGACGTGGACGCCTTCGACGTGACCGGCGGGAACTACGACACGAAGGACATGATCCTCATGCCCTACTACTACACTGGGGAGGGGTTCTTCTTCAATCTGGCTAAGGAGATAAAATCCGCCGTAAACGTGCCAGTCATAAGCGGGGCCTCATAACCGACCCAAGCGTGGCTGAGGAAGCCATAGCTAAGGGTTTGGTTGGCGCGGTGTTCGTTGGAAGGCAACTGATAGCAGATCCTGAGTGGCCTAAGAAGGTCAGGGAGGGCAGGTTGGACAGCATAAGGATCTGCCAAGCATGCAATGAGGGTTGCATAGGCAATAGGGTATTCTACGGTAAATCAACCTGGTGTGCGGTCAACCCGATCTCAGGCTTCGAATACAGGTGGTTGTCCGAAGACCTCTTGCCAGAGCGGCATAAAGGAAGAAAGTAGTTGTTGTGGGCGGCGGCCCAGCAGGGCTTGAAGTCGCGAGGGTGCTTGCCATCAGAGGTCATGAGGTGATTCTAATAGACGAGGGAGAAGCTCTCGGAGGCACCCTCAAAGTATCCTCGATCTCAGACTTCAAGAAGAGGCTTGAGAGGTTGGTTAGGTGGTATGAAGCCCAGCTGAAGCAGCTTGGAGTCAGGCTGATGACCAAGGTTAAAGCAGCCCCGAAAACACTTGAGGAGCTAAGACAGGACGCCGTGGTGATCGCCACGGGCTCCAGACCACTCATCCCAAAGATACCCGGCGTTGAGAGCGCGGTGGTAACCGATGACGTGTTATTGGGAAGAGCGCCTGTAGGGAGGAGAGTGATCGTTGTCGGTAGCGGACTTGTGGGCGTTGAGACAGCACTGCATCTAGCCATGAACGGCAGGGAGG
>JAVYQJ010000035.1:7432-8891 GCA_038731975.1 Thermofilaceae archaeon
GAGGCGATGCCCGAAATAGCTAAGGACTAGAACTCGTGTCCAAGATAGCGTTGCTCAGGACGGGAGGACTGCTCAGTAGGTACGGTATAAGAGTCTACACATCAACCCCGGTCATAAGGGTGGAGAGAAACGGCGTTGAGTTAGTGAGGCCACCGCTCGAAAGGTTCTTCATCGAGGCAGACACAGTGGTGTTAGCGGCGGGAGGGTATCCAACATAGATCTGCAGTTAATTAACGCTGCAAGAGCGATGGCTAAGGAGGTCCACATCATAGGGGATGCTAAGGAACCGAGGAAAGTCATAGACTCAGTGCATGAGGGATTCTTCACGGCGTTAAACATTTAAAACCTGTTTTTATCACCGAAACACATACTCAAAGACTAAGTTATTCCAACATCGTTGATGCCGCATTACTCAGGATGGAGGGGGCGGAGTCCTAGATCCGACCCAAATCCCTTGCCTGATGACGCGAACCTTAGGCGACCCACTACCGCGGATCAACCTCATAAGTCTCGATCACCTGATAATAATCGTGATCATTCATGGTAAGGCTGTCTAGAGGTAGTGTGTTTCTGTATGTGATGATTGGGGATATAACTGAGTTCATCGGAGATGCCGTGGTGAACCCGGCGAATACGTACATGTTTATGAGTGGAGGGGTTGCAGGGGCTATAAGGAGGAAAAGCGGGGTTGAAATAGAGTTAGAGGCTAGGAGGCATGCACCAGTGCCTATTGGTAAGGCCGTGACCACCTCGGCCGGCAAGTTTAAGTGTAGGTACGTTATTCACGCACCAACCGTCGAGGCCCCTGGAGGAAGATCCAGCGCGGAGAAAGTATATGAAGCGACTAAGGCAGCTCTTAAAGAAGCCCGCAGGGTTGGAGTAACAACGGTGGCGTTCTCGTTAATGGGTGCTGGGGTTGGAGGCTTAACCCTCGAGGAGTCTTTGAGATCTATGGTCAAAGCGTTTGAGGAGTTAGGTCGCGGGATGAATCTCCATCTATATGTCCTGAGTGGGGACATGCAGTTGAAAGCGGTAGAGGTTCTAACTAAAATGGGTTGGAGGGAGGGCTGAGCCTTAGTAGGTTTGCATGCTGTAAGTGGTTCTTCCGGTGTGTGGACTGTGGTTGGAGGACCCTAGGGGGAATAGGGTTTGGCAGGAGTGGTTTTACATAAAATCGACGCGTGGTGGTTGAGACTAAAGGCGCATGCGGAGAGATTCAATATTTCCGCAGGCGTGGGTTAAAGTACATCTCAAGCCCTCTACCTATCATCATTACCGACATCACTGTTAAAGCTATCATTAGACCTGGAGGGAGGAACCACTACATCTCCAGTATTACTGCATTCTTGATCATCGCAAAGTGAAGTATGGTCCCCAGCTTTTTATTGTGGGTCTCCGAGTCCCAGGAAGCTTAGGGATGACTCAGTTATCATAGCCATACCCCCAACATTATCTCCTA
>JAVYQJ010000036.1 GCA_038731975.1 Thermofilaceae archaeon
CCGAAGCGGAGGATCGATCTGACTGAGTACTTTGACAAGGTTGATCTGGGCGTGGAGGCGGTCGAGGACTGGGAGGAGTTCGAGAGGAAGATTCACGAGGCGAGCACATGAGGTTTCTGGACGCGAACGTCTTCATCTACGCGTGCTACAAGCCTAAAAGACACCCAGAGGGAGAGGCAGATGAAGGATCTTGCTAAGAGGATACCTAGCGACGTATCGCAGGGCAGGGAGAGAATTATGACGACGGTTGTCCACCTCTCCGAAGTCGTCAACATCCCCAAGCACGGTATACCGGCGGAGGAGCTGACCTTTCTATTATTTCTTGACTGCTTCCGAGGGGTTGCTGATTGGTGGATTAGTGGCTTACATCATTTGGGCTCTCCGCGCTACTTTCGGGCATGTGAAAACGAGGGATAAGTTTAAGGGGATGAGAAAGCGTTCCGGCCTGCCCCGGGGGGACGCTTGTGGCAGCTCGCGTCCTGCGGGAGAGAGGGCCCACCGGGAAGGTTGTGAGGGGGTGAGATACGAGAACTTCTTCCATCAGTTTCAGTTACATGCTCCCGGCTGTTGGGCCATCCGAGGTGGCGCTAGACTCACGATCCAATATGAGAGCCCTGATGCCTGGTTCGGCAGTCCATGGTTCAAACCAGGAAAGCCTGGTGGATCACGAGCAGGGAGGCCATGGAGGGGGATGAGCACCTAGCGCGGGACTGTAGCGCGGTTCTCATAGCGCGTAGGGGGGTTTTGCGCTCACTCTGACCCTGTCCGGGGGGTCTCGCGCGTGCCTCCAGAGCCCCTTGCTGAAGCTCAGCACGATGATCCCGAGCTCGTCGATCGTGACGTCCGTTATGAGGGGCTCCTCCAGACCGGGGTGTATGACCAGGTGGGCTTTTACGCGGGACAGCTCCTCCCCCTCCTCGCCGAGCAGCGACAGCTCGACCGTCTCCCTCACGATGTACACCTTCCTGCGGGCATCCGCCACCGAGGCTTCCGCGACCTCGCCCGTGACGTAGCCCAGTTCCCTCGCGGTGACCTCGTCGACGACAAGCACGGGCACTGGGCTGTGGGCGCCCCCGTTAACTAGGGCTACGAGCTCCCTCTCCTCCCTCCCCCTGACCTTCAACCTCACGTAAACGACCACAGCTTCCCTCCCTCAGGACCCACCTCCCCCAGCGGAAGAGCGGCCTCCCAGGCTTCAGTATCCACCTGCCGTACTTCAGCCTCACAGCTGGAGAGACGCGGGCGGTGCTTTAAAGGTTCTGGAGCTTGAAGCAGCTGCTCGTGTATGCCGCGCTGGGGAATGCTGATACTGGTCGGCAGCGCTCCAGGACTACCATCGCGCTACCCCTCTCCCCAGCTATCCCAGCGGTTCCGCAGAGCTAACCCCTCCGGGAGAGGAGCAGCTAAATTCTGCAGCCTGAAGCTGGGAGCGGAAAAGGCCCTGATTACGATTCTGGGATGTTTTCGAAGCATCTCACCCTACCTGCACTCTACACAGCGTTCACTAGCGATCGTATGGCTCACCGGTCTACAGTGCTTGCCTAGCAAGCTGGAAAGCTCGGCAAAGCGGAAAAGCTCTAACCGCCTGCGCTAACCCCCTTGATGAGGAGCTAGACGCTGAAGCTGAGACCGCCAACCGGGGGGCTCCGCTTTCCACGCGGCAGAGTGCCTGGCGCGGAGTCAGGCGATCTTGATCCAGTACTTGGAAGCGTCCCTCAGCACGGCGCTCTCCCGCAGCCTCTCCGCGAACTCCTCCGGCGTCAGCGGTATCGCTTCCACGAACGGCCTTATCCCCGCCTTCCACTGCAGCTCGTTGATGAGGTCGAGCCTATCGAGGAACCTCATCCCCCGGAAGTCCTCGGAGACTATCACCAGGTCGACGTCGCTGGTCTTGAGCCAGGTGCCCTTAGCGTAGCTGCCGAAGAGGTAAGCTTCCCTCACCCTGATTCTCCGAGAGAGCAGCTCTAGGAGAGAGAGCGCGGCTCTAAGCGCGGCTTCGAAGGAACTCTCTGACAAGCCTTACCACCTCGCTAGCCAAGTCGTAAGCCCTTAGAGCCTCAACCCTATCCACCGACTCGCTTGGAAGCCCGCCCGCCGCGTCAGGGTACCGTGTCACCGTGTAGTACTTGTTCAGTATGAAGAGCTGATCCTCCACGTCTCTAGGCAGCGAAAAGCCGGCTTCCCTGAGCAGAGCGTAGAGCTCAGTAACCGTGTGTATACGCGGCGGCTCCTCCCTCCTCACCACGAAGAACAGCGCTTTCAGGGCCTTGTCGACCGCCTGCTGCGAGAAGAAGGCCGCTCTGAACCATCTCCCCCCGCTCAAGGCTATCTTAGCGTCCTCTAAGTCCTCATCGGCAGCCCTGAGCCAGAGCTCCACCTCCCTACGCACTTGCACTGCAACATCAATGGCCCGCTTCCCTAATATCTTTTCCTACAGCTTAGATCAAGCCCCCAGCACGCTTACCGTCCAAAAGTACCTCAAGGATCCAAGAAGTACCGCGTAAATGGACGAGATGGCTTCTTCCTGCTACTTCGTCGTACCCGTACTCCCCCAGAGAGGTTATACTTCAGCCTCTTTATGCCCCGGCTCGCCGTGCTCACCGGGGACCGGAAGCCGCCGGATGGGGGTAAGATCCCGACGCTCTAACGCTGCATAGATGTTAAATAAGCCTTGTAGCTGCACACCCTCGTGATGTCGCGTATCCGCGAGGTAGAGCTCTTGAGAAGGAGGGCGAGATCCTTCCTCGCGAGAGCCCTGGAGAGCTTTGACGCGGGGGATTACGACACAGCTGTCTTCCTTGCGGAGCAGGCGGTGCAGCTTCACCTTAAACCGGTGCTGCTGGAGAAGGTGGGTGATTACCCCAAGGTCTACTCGATAATGACTCTCGCCTCGATCCTCGCTAGGTTGCCCGAGTGTAGGGGGCTCGCGAGATTCCTCGAGGAGAATAGAGCTAAGGTCGGCCTCCTGGAGGACGCCTACATAGCTTCGAGGTACCTGGTGAGGGAGTACACCAGGGAGGAGGCTGAAATCCTCGTAAACTTCGCGAAAGAGGTTTTGAAGCATGGAGAGCTACATTGACATACTCGTAAAGAGAGCCGAGATGGTTAGGAACTGGAGGGAGTACGCTGCCAGGGTTGCGGAGGCTGCTAGAGCTGTCCTCCCGGGGGCAAGGGTTTACGTTTTCGGGAGCGTGGTGAGGGGCGAGCACACCGGCGGCAGCGACGTCGATATACTGATACTATCGGAGAGCCTTCCAAGGAGCGGCTTAGAGAGAGCGAAGATAAAAGTAGAGATAGAGGAGCTCGCAGGCCTCCCGCCGTACCATCCGTTCGAGATTCACTTGGCAGACAAGGAAGAGGGAAGGTGGTACCTCAGCAGGATCAAAGAGCTAGTGGAGTGCTGAGGATCGGATGCCCCCCGACGCGCATCAGCTACATCCCTGTTAATACAAGTTAGCACACACCGGAGGTTCTTGCTGCTTGAGCGGAGCGGGATCGGCTAGCAGCATTTCGTGAATTTCGCGGCCCTAGCTCAGGGAAGACCGCTTTCTCTCCGCGGTGGGTAAAGTCCCTGGCGAGGCTAACAGCCCAGTGAGTTGGGCGAGGGTTCTTCGGTCTTCTCGCCGCTATGATTGTCGAGCTTAAGCCAATTCCCGGATAAAGTGGGGCTGCTCGCTGAGCGGCGAAGCGGGCTCACTCTTAGTCGCCGAGCTCGATAGATCGCCCTGCATGGGCGCGACCCTGTTGTGCTCCTCACCGAGTCGCTACCGTGCGCTGAAGCGCCCTAACTCTAGGGTCCCTGGAACCCTTGGGCAATCGATGAAGCGCCCACGCCATTAGCCAGGCTGGCGCTCGGCAGTTAGAGACGCGGCTTAAGCCGGTGGCTCTAAGCGTGGCACAAGCCTCGATTTCACCTGAGCACAGCTTCGCCCTCGCTTACTGTGCATGGGTAGACTGATGGCGTGAACACGATCCTCGCCAGCACGCCTTCGGCCTCGATGTTGTAGGAGAGAAGCTTACCCGCGCTAGCCTGCACGCTGTCGTACTCCCTCCAGTTGCCGCTCTGCGTTAAAACCTCCAGGCTCAACGTACCAGCCTCATCGGCCTGGAAGTAGATCGTCTTACCCGCGTAACCGAATATCGGGATCGGGTGGCTCACCAGACTCCCCGACTCGACAGTTCTGCCTGCGAAAGTGTTCCAGGTGCCGGACTCGTAGAGCCTGTACACGGCAGGCATCACCTCCGACCCTTCGATGACTCTGAAACCCCACTGGGAGACCTCCCAGACCGTCTCCCTCTCCATGTAGTCGTGGTGGTTCTCGATGTCCAGCACAGTCCTCATCGCCGTGTTGAGCCTGTAAGGTACCGTGAGGATCGCGTAAGGGGGGCCGTTGATCGTGGAGGCACGAAGGTTCGGCGCCGCTACGCCGACGGCCAGGAGCCTATCGTCAACCCCCCACTCGACAACGTTCCTCGCGACCGCGACCCAGTACTCCCTTTCAGTCTCCCTGTAGTCGCTCGGGAGCAGCCCTGTGACGTCGACGCTGCGGAGAGCGTGGAGCGTGCCCAGGTAGCAGGATAGCCTCCCGTCGGGGCCGTAGAACCTGAAGTGCGCGACACCGCCGAGAAACGCGTCGTCCGTCTCGAAACCGAACCAAGCGACCTCCTCCACCCCCAGCTTCGGCGGCCTGCAGTGGAGGCTGAACTTTCCGAACCTGTACGACCTGATACTCCTGATCGAGACAACCCTGTAGCCCTTCGGTCTCGCGTAGGTGGCCGCTAAACGGCGCTCAGCAGCTCTCCAGAAGTCGCTCGGCTTCGCCGGCACCCACAGGTCTTCCGGCCCCACCCTAGCCCAGCTCATGAAGAACGCGTCAACCCCCCTGCTCAGGAAGCCGGTCCAAGAAAGGATGTCGCGCGAGTCAAACTCCTCCCTCAAGGCCCTCCTAACCTCACCCCCGATCGCCTCCCCAAGTTTCGCCGGAAACGCCACGCGAGTTCCAGAGGGAAAGCAGCTTAAAGCCTGTTGCCCCAAGGTCGCAACGGCGCAGAGCGACACAGCCGCTCGAAAAACTAGCTGCTTTAAGCTGGTGACGCCGCGATCGATGCCCTCACCCTCGGGCACGGTTTTAAACGTGGTGCGGGGGAGTACGTGCGTGGAGCTTGTCGAGCTCGACTACTCGACGTACTACGATAAGGTGTACGGCGGCTGGCTGGGGAAGAGCGTCGGTGGGGCAGTTGGAGCGCAGGTTGAGGGGCAGAAGAGGCTCCACAGCTTCACCGAGGAGACCGCGTTCCCCGAGAAGTGGCCGCCGAACGACGATCTCGATCTGCAGGTCCTCTGGCTCCACGCGATCTACGAGAGGGGGCTCCAGCTGACCAGTAGGGATCTGGCTGAGGAGTGGTGGGAGCACTGCTGGTACCACTTCAACGAGTACGGGCGCTTCCTCAAGAACTTCGCTAGAGGCATCGATCCCCCCTACTCGGGCTGGTTCGACAACGAGTACTTCCGGGAGTCGATGGGATCCCCGATCAGGTCCGAGGTGTGGGGCTTCATCTTCCCGGGCAACCCGGATCTAGCGGCAGCCTACGCGGAGCGCGACGCCGTGCTCGACCACTGGAGGGACTCGGTGTGGGCCGAGCAGTTCTACGCTGCGATCGAATCGCTATCCTTCTTCGAGAGCGACTTGAACAAGCTGATCGAGGCGGGGCTCCGCTACGTTCCCAGCGGCTCGAAGCTGAGGTCCGTCGTAGAGCTCGTCCTGGAGTGCAGGAGGAGAGGGCTCAGCTGGGTTGAAGCGAGGAGCGAGGTCCTCCGCCGGTTCGGGAGCCCCGACGCGACCTCGGTCCACCAGAACGTGGGCTTTACGCTGATCGCCTTGCTCTGGGGCGAGTACGACTTTGGGAGGACCATTCTCATCGCGCTCAACTCGGGCTACGACACCGACTGCACGGCCGCTACCGCGGGGGCAATCCTAGGCGTCATCCTCGGGGCTAGCAGGCTACCTGAGAAGTGGGTGGAGCCGCTGCGCGACTCCTTCGAGATGGGCTTCCCCCTGCCGAGGGAGAGCTACCGGATCAGCGATCTCGCCCACGAGACCTGCGCCGCGGGCATCGCAGCCTCGCGCCTCCTCAACAAGCGCGTCAGGATCGTGAGCGTGCCGAGGCGCGCCGAGGAGCTTGCGGCGAGGATCCCCATCCGCTCGATCCCCGGGGTGGAGCTCCATATCGACTACCTCGGCCTCCCCGCTATCGGAGGAGGTGAAGTGAAGCGGATCGCCGTCAAAATCGTGAACAACGGGAGCAGCGCTCTCAACGGTCGGCTGGAGCTCGAAGCGCCGGAAGGGTGGTCCGCGCCGGACCCCATCAGAGTTTCCGTGCCGCCATGCTCGTCCGAGAGCTTCCGCCTCCAGGTGAAAGCGCCAGCCTCCGGCCTCCTATGGGACCGGAACATCCTCAGAGCCCGCCTCGTGGAGGGAAGCGGGAGAGTGCACATCAGGGAGTTCGGGCTTGCCGGCTCAAAGCTGTGGCTCGTGCTAGGCCCCTTCTACGACAGCCCCAGCTGGCTGGTGGACAGAGCCGACATCGAGGAGCCGTACGTGGACGAGCGCTTGATCGAGAGCGGAGGGGAGCTGGAGCTCTTCAAAGGTGCCTTCAAGCTGAGCTCCCCCACCAGCCTACTGCCGCTCAACAAGGTTGTAGGATTCGCAGGCGAATGCTGCCTCTACCTACTCCACCGCCTCTACTCGCCAGACGAGAGGGACGTCTCCTTCGTCGTCGGGGCTCAGGGAGACGTAAAGGTGTGGTTGAACGGAAGCCGGCTGAAGCCGTCCCCTAGCCAGGCTGCACGCTGCATCTGGAACCCCCTAATGCACTGGTACCCCGCCCACCTCCGTAGGGGGGAGAACAGGGTCGTCATCAAGTATTCTAAGAAGACGAGAGAACCCTTGCTCAGCTTCGACGTATACAAGGAGAACGTAGAAAGAAAACCGAGGTTCTCCGTGTGGCAAGTAGACCTGGCCACCGTACTTTAAGAAGCTGAAAACGAAAAATAAAACAAAAATGTTTTACTAATTTGCTTTTTCCTTCATCGGACTTATGGTACGTAGTACGCCGCGAAGCGAGGCATTATCACAGAGAAGAACTCTATCAGTCCTGCGACAAGTATGGGTGCACCGAAACCTAGAGCCAAGCCCGTCGCAATGGCTAGTACGTACTGCTCAAACCTGCGTACACCTAACGCTCTCACAAGCACGAGCTTTATGACGAGTGCTACAAGAGCTGAGAGCCACGTCCAGATGAGGCCGACCGCCAACGACATTGTGAAAGCAGTGGGGTCTAATGGGAACCATGGGAACCTTATCCTGAGGAAGTACAAGGCAAAGAAGAGAACAAGGCCGGCAGCCGCGAAGGGGAAGATCGCGTCAGGCCTCGTCTCACCATAAGGCCCAAAGCCCCAGTTACCGGTAACCATGTAGCCCGTCTTTGTCCAGTGGATCCAGTTCCCCCAAGAGTTTGTCCTCGTTATCCCTCCGCCGTGGGCTAGGAACCATATCATGAATGTTGATGTAAGAACAGTTCCGAGGATCACGTAGAAGATGGTTGCTATCAAGACGTCCTTCAGGTTTGTGCGCGTCTCATACGCTATCTTGTAAAGACCTATCGAGCCGCCAGGTCCAAGACCGTTAACTCTTACAGTCCAGCACTCGTTAAACGGGTACGCGAGATACGCGGTCACAAAAGCGGCGTAATTGTTACCCTCTGCAGGCAGCGTGTATGGCCAGTATCCCAGCAGAACCCCTGGGTAGTATATGTAGGAGTAGCCTCCAACACCCATGAAATCGTCTACGTGCCACCACAGCTCGCTTGTGACCCTGGCGAGTGCCGTGTAGTAGACTATTGCGAAGAAGAGCATGATGAGCGCTATGACGGGGGGTACGCCGCTCCCTATGAAAAGCGCTAGGATGGCTACCATCACTATAAGCCCGAATAGGGCGATTCCCCGCGTAGATAGCCCGTACTCAACTCTGCTCGGACCCTTTAACGAGCTAAAGATCTCCTTAAACCTGTCTCTCGCGTTGTACAAGCAGATGAGGCCGAGGCCGACCATCATTCCTGTAACTCCGATGAAACGGTACGGAACAGGGTACCAGTTGGCAGGGATGTCCTCCCAGTTCCACAGGAACTCCATTCCTGGAGTGTACCTCACCAGCCCTAGTTGGACTGCAATCGCTTGGTAGATGAGGCCAAAGATCACGTAAGCAACAACGCACGTTAGGAGAGTGCTTGTAGGTAGAAGCAGCCAGAGAGCAATCTGATCTACCTGCAGAACTCCCTTAGCCATCGCTCCGGGAGCTATGGCTGGAAGCCACGTGAAGAGTATCGGTTGCTCGCCCCACGCGAAAGCTCCCCACACCGCTAGAGGTGGAATGATCTCGCCGAATATCGGGATCGCCGATAAAATCACTCCGATGATGAAAGTAATCCAGAAAATCTTGTAGTTAATGTTGCGCAAGTCAAACCAGCGGCTCTTGTTCGTCGCCGGATCTATGTCCATAGCGCTGTTAACAGCGAAGATCATGGGCTGGGAGAGCGGGAAGACAAGCCGCTCCACTTCAACCCATCTCCTGCCATAGATGCCAAATCCGAGGAAGAGGCACAGGCAGTAGA
>JAVYQJ010000037.1 GCA_038731975.1 Thermofilaceae archaeon
GTTTTCGAGAGGCCGATCCACACGCTCCTAATCGTCGCGAACGCGGCTAACGCATCCGCGCTGGTGAACGGGACGCTCCACACCCTCCCAGTCGAGCTGAGCCTCCAGCGGTGCAGCGTGGTGAACGTGACGCCTGTTGCTCCGCGCCGATACATGCCGCTGAACGGCTCCACGCTGCTGACGGTGGAGGGCGATACGACCCTAACGCTGGTGTTCAGGAGGGTTGAAGCCGAAATCGAGCTGAAGGGCGTGCTCATCCCCATCCAGCTCATCACGCAACCCCCAACCCCCATCAACGGGACCTTCGTCGCGAGCGACGCGGTGCTGGGCGTCCCCCTCAACACCACTCTCTACCTCTACCCCTACGGCGTCGACAGGGCAGGCTGCGTAGCCTACAACGAGACCCACAGGGTCTGCCTAGCCGGCTGGATCGTCAACGGGAGCCCAGTGCACGACCGGTACTACAGGTTCAACGCGTCGAGCGACACCCTCCTGGAGCAGCTGGTCGTCTACGCGAAGAGGCTCGCGGAGGGCGCTTGGATGGAGGTCCTCACCCCCGCCGGCCCCGTGAGAGTCGAGGTCAACCCCTCGAAGTACCTCGTCGTACCCTTCGACGGGGAGGCGAAGTACCTCGGCGACGGCTGGCTGGAGGTCAAGGGCGCCTACGACGGCTACAGCTGCTGGGCCTACAACATCGAGGTTCCACCCTGGAGGAAGCTCAGGATACACGTTGAAGCATCCTGGGAGGGTGTGAGGGATCCGGCGGTCAACGCGATCGAGGTCGTCATCAGGAACGACAATCTCTGCTTCTCGGCCGGCTACTACTTCGGGCCCGGCGAGTACATCTTCGAGGTGGACAGCGGCATCCTGACGGCGCTCTACAACCTGTTCCCAGTGCCCGGCGGCAACAACACCCTCTTCGACGCAACCCTCAGCAGGTACTTCACTTGCCTCTACAACAGAGGCGGGCAGTGGGTGAGCTGCGGGCCAGCCTACAGAGCTAGGCTGCCCCACCAGCCCGAGGAGGGGGTGAGGGCGGGCTGGCTGTACATCTCCGGTAACGGGCTGCTGCGGATCAAGATCGAGGTTCTCGAAGGGGGTGAGGGGCGGCCGTAAAAATTTATATTTTCCTCCTCTTTTTTTCTCCCCATGATGGAGTGGAGGGTGGCTCTACTCGCACTACTGTGCTTCATCGCGATTCAAGCGTTCATCGTGGGCGCGGACACCGTTGTGGTGTACGATCGTAACGAATACCCGACAATGTGGCATGAGAAGTACGGCTACGGGCCTGCAAAGCTGAGGGATGAGGGGGGCGTAGGGACCCGGTATAGGGTGGCTGTTAACTCGGAGCCGATCCTTCTACCTTTAGCTACCGCGGGGAAGCAACTCGACCGTATCGACGGGGGCGCCTACCACTGGAGGAGATCGTCCTGGCTCCGCTACGCTGTAACGGACTACTTCACCGCGAACAGGAGGTTCGTATCCTCCTCAACGGTTTGGTACGACCACAGGTTCTACGTTTGGTGGGACAGCTCCAGGGAGAACTTGAGGTGGGGGGAGAGGCAGTCTAGCACTGTTAGCGGGCGAGTCGATGATAGCAACCCGTCTGGGAAAACGATCGCCTCATGGGGGCGGGAGGACAAGTACACCGTGCCCCCGGGCCCCGCGGACGTCTGGGGGAACACTTATAGCGACAGCGACGTGACGGTCTACGGGATCGCAGCCTACATGTACCAAGGGGCCCTCGAGTACGTGTTCATACCTGGCTCATCCCCGCCGCCCAGCTACACGCTCACGATCCAGGTGTACAGGGCGACCGCCAGCGGAGCTACAACCGTGCCGGCGAACGGGACCAGGGTCAGGATCGGGGGCACGGAGTACACCGCCGACTCGAGCGGCCGGGTGAGCGTGACGCTGCAGCAGGGGAGCTACAGCGTCGAGATCCTGACGACCTACTACGGGCCCACTCTGACGGCGGGAGGGCAGAGCACGAGGTGGCGGCGCTACCGGTTCTGGAGGTGGAGCGACGGTAGCACGGCGAACCCGAGGACCGTCAACCTCAACAGTAACACGGCCCTCACGGCCTACGTCTGGGACGAGAGGGCCCTGCTGGTGAGGTGGGAGCCCCACTTCGACGGCGACGCTTGGGGCGTCTTGAACGCGACGAGCGGGGCGCGCATCAGCTACGACTCTATAGTGTGGCTGAGGAGGGGGCAGACCGTCCAGCTCCTACCGGTAGAGGCTGGAGGCCTCATCTTCACCTACTGGCGCGTGGGCACGGAGTGCTACAGGGGCCAGCCCTACAGCAGCGACCCCCTGCTCACGCTGACGGTGGGCGATAGGGGCTTGTCTGCAATCGCGGTCTTCAGGTTGGCCGCCACTAACCAGACGATGCTGCCGCCGGGCGCCGGTATGGTTAACCCGGTCACCTACATCCCCGGAGCAACAGCGGGGGGTGAGGAGCGGATGGGGAGGAAGGGTTGGTGGCTGCTCACCGTCACCCACGTCCCGACGAACAAGACCTCGCCCGCTGAAGCAGGCATCGACGGGAGGGCCTGGATCTACGCCCTCATAGTGAACGAGAACGGGAGCAGCAGGTGGGTCCCTGTAACAGGCGTCTGGAGGCTGCAGCTGGCGCAGGACTGGGATCCCTCGAAGCACGTTAAAGATCTCCCGGGTGGCGTGAAGATCATCGAGTGGAACCGGAGCACGATCGTAGGGTTCCCCAAGATCCAGGATCCGCAGGAGTACAGGGACTGGTACTTCGTCACTCTCTCGGCCTGGGATCCGCTGGTCTACGAGGAGCTCGGAGGGAGCTACGACACCAGCGGCTTGTGGCTCGCCAACGGCTCGACCCTGGCTCTGTACAACATTACCTTCGCGTACATGGGTGTGAACGGTGACCGGGTGGAGTACGCCTACTGGCAGCCCATCGCGGTCTCCACCCTGACCTTCAGGGCCGAGGCCGTTTACACCCTGACCAGCCACGAGGCAGCGCCGCCCGGTAGGCGGAGCATCCTCATGAGCATCTACGTGAACGCAACCTGGAAGTACGTTCCGCCCCAGTACTGGCAGCTCCTCGGCTTCCGCGTGCACGCTCCGCAGCTCGGCTACCTCGCCTCCCTCGAGGAGCCCGGCTGCACCGGCACCTTCTGCATCGGCTACTGGGCCCCGCCCTCGCAGGCCGGCTCGAGTTGGAGGCTGTACGTCATCGGCTTGGGTGACACGGAGGACTTCTACGCGAAGCCGTACCCGAGGGGCCTGCTCGGCGGCGACGGCTACAACAGCGTGAGGGAGTTCAGGATCTCGATGAGGTGGATGGGCGCCGGCGGCAGGCCCTCAACCCTCATTTGGGGCAGCGATAGGGTCACCTTCAAGCTCGCACCCGCATCAGTGTACAAGCTGGAGTGGACCGACCCCCGAGGCCCCTTCACGGTGACGTGGGGCTGCTTCGCCCAGGGGCCGTCCGGCCTCACGCCCATCTCCTCGTACAGGGCCGACATCACGTTCGACTGGGGCGCTACGGGCAGCACGCACCCGCTTAAAGGCACCCAGGTCTTCAAGGGCGTCTCCTCACCCTACACCGTGAACGTGCAGGTCCCGGCTGACGACTGGATCGCCTTCTACGTGGTACCCGCTGGAGGGAGGTACGCTATCGCGGAGGGCGAAGTAGTGCCAGTACCCGTCTTCGCCAAGTACCCGCCGAGAGGCTAGCGCTAAATAGCGCTAAACAAATAAATACGATCATTTTTTCTCTTCTTGAGGAGCCTAATGGTGCCCCTGAAGTACCTGCTAATCGCTCTAGCCGTGGTGGCCGCCACAGGCCTAGTCACGGTCTTCCTGCAGAGGGTCTTCTTAAGAAGCGAGCCCCTGATGGGCTGGGAGGACGCTTTGGAGCTCCGCAGAGCGTTAAGCGCGGGTAGGGCTTCGCTCACGTTTTCGGTTTACGCGAGGGAGCTCCCCTTCACGGTGAACGTGACGGTGGACGGCAGGCTGTACAGGCTCCCCTTGAGGAGGGTTTTGATCTATTTTAGGGCCCGGGACGCGCCCGTGTTTGAGGAGCCGCCGCTGCAGCTCTGGCGCGCTTGGGGCAACGGGACGCACGCCGGCGCAGCCTCAGCTCTAGACGTGAGTGATGACGGCACAACCATCTACATCAAGTACCTTGCTCTGAACCCTAGCATCCAGGGTAGGGGTAGCAGCTTCTGCCTCGGGCAGGGCGTCGAGGACCCCAACTACGGTTTAGCCTCCCTGAGCGGGGGCAGGGTGGAAGTGCTGGGCGCGAGCTACGAGTGGAGCGGCCGGAGGCTGGTGAAGGTGGTTAAAGCGGAGGTGGGGCCCTGTGGCGGTTGATGAGGCCCTCGTTGTCCTGGCTGAGGCGGTGCTCCTCGCGGGCCTGCTGGCGCTCTCGGCGAGGCTCTGGGGCGCAAGGTTCGACCCATACCCGCAGCTGGTCGCCCAGCTCCTCAACTCCTCACCGGTTGACGCGGAGCTGTTCATCGCCTTACCCAAGCCTGTGAGGGTGGAGGCCTCGAGGGTCTGCCGCGCCGGCGACTGCTACAGCATAGCCCCGCTCGCCGCAGCCCGCGGAGCGGCCTGGGATCGACTAATTGTCTACAAGCGGAGGGTCGCCCTGGGCGGGGCTCCGCCATAAACCCCGCAAACCGCATTTTTCCCTCTTCCCCTACTCCGTACTACGCTGCGTTACGCAGCGCAATGCGCTGTGCTGCGTCGCAGAGCAACGCAATACGTTGCGCTACGACGTATTTCGTTGTGCTACGCAACGCAATACGCTGTGCTACGCTGCGTATTTCGTTGTGCTACGCCGCGCTTTGCAACGTAGCGCAGCGCAATACGCCGCAATACGCTGTGCTACGCGACGGGTGCTGCGTATCCCGTTCGTAATACGGCGTATCCCGTCCGCAGTACGCCCGTTGGCCCCCGATTCAACACCGCAATACGATCGAGCTACGCTGAGTCTCCAGCGTATCCCGATTGTATTACGTCGTATTGCGATCGGGATACGCAAATGGCGCGGCGTATCTCGTTCGTAATACGGCGTAATGCAAACGGGATACGCGACGCTCGTCGGTAGTTTTAAATATGCCGAATCGATCGAATGCCGTGTCTACACGGTGCCCGTTCTGTGGGAGGGAGCTCGAGCGGGGGCTGCGAAGCAAGCACTTCTGCGGCAACTGCGGGCGGACGTTCTACGCCTGCTCCGCGTGCGGGGAGGTCTTCGCAACGCCGCAGGCGCTCGCCTCGCACACGCGCACCCACCGCCGTTCTAGGAGGGGGGAGCCGGAGGAGCTGAGGACGAGGCTTGAGGCGCTGGAGAAGAGGGTGGCTGAGCTGGAGGGGAGGCTCGGGGCGCTAGCGGCGCTGGAGAGGAGGCTGGAGGCGCTGGAGGAGAGGGTTCGGGCGCTGGAGGGGCGCGCGGGGGGCCGGCAGGCCGGTCTGGAGTGGCTGGCCGGCAACCCGTGGCTCCAGCTCATCGGTGCGCGGGAGGCTGTGGCACAAGAGGGGGGAGGTGAGTGAGCGAGTGGCCGGGGGGTAGGGAGCTGCTGGAGAAATTGCTGGCACCGCCGCCTAAACTCTTATTCAGGGAGGCGGAGCTCAACGAGGCGAGGGCCTACATAGAGCGGGGGGAGCCGTTCAAGGTGGTGGGCCCGCCCGGCGTGGGGAAGACGACGCTCGCTCGCATGGCGCTGATCGGCGTCGACCACGCCTACGTTTCCTGCTTCCAGCGCAGGACGCCGAGGATGATCCTCCCCCTCCTCGACGGGGAGAGGTGGAACGTGCTGGACGACTTCAGCCTCGCCATGTGGGACGAGCGCCTCTTCAGCGCCGTCAAGCGGCTCTCCCGCGTGGTCCTGGTCGAGCTGCCCCACAGGCGCAGCCCACTCTTAGAGACCCGCGTCATCGAGATGAGGCCGTACAGCAGGGAGCAGCTGGAGGAGATCCTGAGGGAGCGGGTGGTCCGCCTCCTCCTCCCCGCTGACGACGATGATATCCGCAGGGCGGCGGAGGAGGGGGCGAGGAGGGGTGGCAACGCGCGCGTAGCGCTCCTCGCCCTCCACCAGCTGGTACTCCCCCGCATCAAGCGCCAGCAACTCCCCCTATAGGGGAAGAACCGTTCAAGCCCCTCGGCCTCCTTCTTGGGCCTCTTCCCCTATAGGGGAAGGTGGCTCGGGGGCTGCGCTTGTGGCACCACCCCTCCCTTTCCCCATAGGGAAGGGACTACCGGCTCAAGCCCTCCCCGCCCTCAGCCGCCGACTTTCCCTATAGGGAAAGGGCCCTCCAAGCCCCCTCCCTCGGGCCCCGGCCGCAACTTTCCCTATAGGGAAAGGGGTTCTGGTTCAAGCCTAGCTCGCAACCTCTGAAGCCTTTCCCTATAGGGGAAGGGGGGCTGGGGGTTCAGGCGGTGGTGCACCAGCCTCTTCCCCTATAGGGGAAGAGAAGTGGTGGTGCTGTGGGAGCAGCCCCCTGAAGCCTTTCCCTATAGGGGAAGAGAGTGGCGAGGGTGCCGCAGGCGCCTCATGAGCCCCTTTCCCTATAGGGAAAGTTAACATCCAGGGGAGGGGGTCGGCTGGGATGGAGCCCACGACGATCTGGGTGTCGAGGGACGTCGCCGACCGGATAAGGAGGTTGAGGGAGGAGTGGTGGGCACGGAGCTGCGACAACGTGCTCCGAGCCCTTCCAAGTGCTCAGCGGCCGGCGGACTTCATCGAGGTGGTGGAGAGCGTGGCGATGCTGCGCGATCTCGCGGAGTCCGACCCTGGCGCAGTGGTCGCGTTCATCGAGAGGAAGCTGTCACCCTTGATTGCGCAGGTGTACAACCACGCCAAGCTGCTGGCGGACGACGGGGAGCGTGGGCTAGAGCGCTTTCTTGATGCGAGCGCGGATCCCGGAGGAACGTGGTAGAGCCCGCGCGGCCCCTAAACCCCTCCCCGCTCTCCAGCCTAGAAAGCCGCACCTCGAACCTTCAAATCCGCACTACGAACATTACTTTCGGGCACGCCTCTCGCACGGGTTTAAGCCTCGAGTACCGCTCTCACCCCCGCATGGATGAGCGCAGGATCCACGCGCTCAGGACAGCCTTCGCTCTAGTCCTATTCCGACGGGGGAGGCTGGGAGGCGTAGCCCTCGGGCGGGAAGAAACCCAGCGCGGCTTCGAGCCTCCTGGCGACCTTGACCCCCAGCTCCGTCAGCCGGTACACGACCACCTTCCTCCCGTAGAGCCCGATCGTCTCCCGGCGCACCAGCCCCATCTCCTGCAGCTCGAGCAGCACTGTTCGAGCGGTGGAGTACGCCCCCCTCCGCCCCCTACCAAGGGCGTACCTCACGTCCTCCAGCCTCAGCGGCCCGAACCGGGAGAGGAGGAGTACGACGGCTAGGTGGTGGGCCTTCCCCTCAAGGAGGAGCTCCTCAATGATGCCCGCAACCTCTTTCTCCACGAGCACCCCGGGGTGCGAGCGTATATAGGCGCTTTGCCATTCCTACCAAATGGCAAGATAGGAACCCATCGGCATATAACCCATCCATTGGTATAAAATGTACCGGGGGTGCAGGCCCAACCACCCCCCGCTTCGACCAGGCGCGTCGCTCACCTGTGCAGGCGTAGCAGATTCCCCTTGCGAGGGTCCCGACGCCCGGGTAGCGGAGGATTACGCTGTAGCCCGCGGGAGGCTCCGCGCCGCTCCGGCGAGCGAAAGGTAGTGGAAAGAATGCTCCCCCGATCTCCCATCCACCTAAGAGGTGATCGGCGTCGAGAAGCCCCCGTAAAAGCCGCAACCCCGCATCGCAGTCGAAAGGTAGCCAGAAAAAACCCCTCCCGCGCGGCGAAAAGAATAAATAGCTACAATGCACCACTCCCATGTCCGCCCCCCTAGGCACACGGCCCCCGATCAGTGAAGGGGGCGAAGACGGGGGGCGGGACAACATGCACCCCCGAGGAAAACCGGGCGCTAGATAGGGCGCCCGAGGAACCCTCGGGGGCAAGAGAGGGGGGAGGGGGTAAACAGCACGCTCACAAGAGCTCGCTCACTTCCCGAGCCCCAGCCGGCGCTCATCGACGGGGGGGAAACCCGGGGGCCAGAAAACAAACGAACCCCTTTTCTTTACCTTCCCACCTCTCTTCATCTCTCCACC
Source organism: Thermofilaceae archaeon (assembly GCA_038731975.1). NCBI lineage: Archaea > Thermoproteati > Thermoproteota > Thermoprotei > Thermofilales > Thermofilaceae > Thermofilaceae archaeon. Next base: position 8,152 of record JAVYQJ010000037.1, read on the forward strand.
CCTGTCCCCGCTAAACCGCGGGGTGCCCCCCTGTAGGGGGCAGGGGGGCGGATGAAGCCCGGCTTTGGGGCGGGCGCCCCAGGCCGGGGGGACGGCGCTCGCCGGCGGGCCCGGGCGGGCTGGGCCGGCGGGCGCGGGATGAGCGGCCGGGACGGGGCCGGGCGGCCTCCCCGGCACGGGACCAGCGGCCCGCAGCCTCCCGGGCGGGAGGCCGTGGGCCGCGCGGAGAGGGG
>JAVYQJ010000038.1 GCA_038731975.1 Thermofilaceae archaeon
TGGATAAGCCGTTCCAGGAGTTGAAGGCGTTCAAGAAGACGAGGCTGCTCAACCCGGGAGAGAGCGAGAGGATCGAGCTGGCGATCGACGTTAAATCGCTGGCCAGCTTCGATGGTAGGGAGTGGGTGGTGGAAAGCGGTGTCTACGAGGTTAGGGTTGGGTCCTCATCGAGGGATATAAGGCTGAAAGGAACGTTCACCGTGGAGAGCGAGGTTAGGTTCAAGCCTTAAAGCTAGCCGAGTACGTCGGCCAGCGCTTTGAAGTGCTCCTTCAGAGCCGGGTAGAGGGCCGTGTAGAGCCTGTAGTACTTCTCGTAGAGGGCGCTGTTAGCTGGGTTGTGCTTCACCTCGTCGCGCGTGCGGACCATTGACTTGACAGCCTCTCTCACGTTGGGGTAGGCTCTCGTTCCAACGCTCGCCAGGATGGCCGCGCCGAAGGAGGAGCCCTCGTCGACCTCCATCGTGTACACGTCGCAGGCGTACACGTCCGCTAGGATCTGCCTCCAGAGAGCGCTGCGCGCGCCGCCGCCTAGCACCCGCACTTCACGAGGCTTGATGCCTAGAGCCTTCATCAGCTCCAGTGAATCCCTCAAGCCGTAGCACACGCCCTCAAGGATGGCCCTAACCATGTGCTGCCTGCCGTGCTTCAGGGAGAGGCCGAAGAAGACGCCCCTAGCGTAGGGGTCGGCGTGTGGCGTGCGCTCCCCAGCGAGGTAGGGTAGGAAGATGAGGCCCTCCGAGCCCGGTGGAGCCTGCTCCGCCTCTCTGGTTAGGAGCTCGTAGGGGTCCACGCCGAGTAGATCCGCCAACCCCCTTTCGAGCTGGCCCAGCTTATCCCTGAACCACCTGAAGCTGCCGCCAGCCGACAGCATCACCCCCATCAGGTGCCATGCGCCGGGGACGGCGTGGCAGAAGGCGTGCAGCCTGCCCTTCGGGTCGTAGCGGTAGCTGTCGCTGTGGGTGAAGACAACCCCGGAGGTCCCGATGTTCACCGAGACGATCCCCTCCTCCACTACGCCCGCGCCGACGCCCGCGGCGCCCTGATCCCCCGCTCCGGCGACCACCGGTGTACCCTTCCTCAACCCCGTCGCTTCACCGGCCTCCGAAGTCACCTCCCCCCTGACCTCCGGTGACTCGAGTACCTCAGGCAGCGCTTCGCTGGGTATGCTGAGCTCTTCAACCAGCTCGTACGACCAGCGCCTACTCTTCACGTCGAAGAGCGACGTACCCGAGGCGTCGTTGACGTCCGTCCTAACCTCGCCGGTCAGCTTGAAGCCAACGTAGTCCTTAGGCAGCATGAACTTACGCATCCTCGCGAAGTTCTGGGGCTCGTGCCTCTTCACCCAGAGGAGCTTGGGCGCGGTGAAGCCGGTGTGGGCTATGTTGCCCGTTATAGCGATGATCCTGTCGAGCCCGATCTTCGAGTTGATGTAGGCGGCCTCCTCCCCCGTCCGCTGATCGTTCCAGAGGATCGCTGGCCTGATCACTTTGAAGCTCTCGTCGAGCATCACGAGGCCGTGCATCTGGCCGGTGAGCCCAACGCCCTCAACGTCCTCCGGCTTCGCGCGGGCTTTCTCCAGGACAGCGCGGATCGATTGGACGGTTGCAGCCCACCAATCCTCCGGGTTCTGCTCAGTCCAACCGACCCTAGGCGTGTACAGAGGGTACTCCGTCGTGTGCGAAGCGATCACGCGCCCCCGCTCATCAATAAGGAGGACCTTGGATCCAGTCGTCCCCACGTCAATCCCCATGAATAGCGGCATTCCACCCCCCTGGATGGCTTAAAGAGGTCGTAATTATAGGTTAAGGCCTATATATCGAGCTTCTAGGGTGGTTGCGTGCGCAAGCCGCTGCTCTCGGGCTCGATCCTCGACGCGGACTTCGCCGAACTGCTGCGGCACGTGGAGGCTGCCATAAGGGGTGGAGTGGACCTGCTCCACTTCGACGTGGCGGACACGAGCTTCACACCCACGGTCAGCTTCGGGCCCCGCGTGGCCGCTTGCCTCCTCAGGAGGGTGAAAGTACCTGGTGAAGCGCACATCATGGTGAAAGACCCCGACCCGCTGATCCGCCAGCTCTCCGAGGCGGGGGTCTCCAGGGTCTACCTCCACGCTGAGGCTTCGCGATCGCCCTTCCGCCTCCTCGCCGGTGTGAGGGATCTCGGTCTCGAGCCTGCGATCGCGCTGAACCCGGTCACGAGCGTGGGCTCCGTGGAGCTCCTGCTCCCCGAAGTCTCCGCAGTCCTCGTGCTCCTCGTGGAGCCCGGCCTCGGTGGGCAGAAGATGTTGAGGAGCGCTCTGAGGAAGGTTTCTCAGCTGAGGGAGCTGAGGGAGAGGGAGGGGTACGGTTACTTGATCGCCGCTGACGGGGGCATTAAGGCTGAGAACGTCGGGGACGTCGTGAGGGCGGGGGCCGACATCGTGGTTGTGGGCTCCGCCATCTTCGCGAGCGGGGATCCGGAGGCGGCAGCGAGGGAGGTAAAGGCAAGGATGCTAGAGCACGTAGGCGGGGCCCCAGTGGATCTCGGCCGTGAACGCCCTCGCCCCCAGCCCCCTTAGCGCTTCCTCGACATCCCCGGCCACGTCGGGATCCGCCAGCGCGAAGACCGTTTCCCCGATCATCGCCTGCGAGGCTGCGAGAGCACCGGCAGCTTCAGCGGCCTCTACAGCCCTACGCACCCGCTCGGTCATGAAGCCGGCCTGCTCCGCGAAGCTCCTCGAGCACTGCATGAACCTCTCGATTGTTGGTTCGCGCAGCAGGTCGGCTAAGGCCCTCAACCCCAGCAGGTTGACCCGAGAAAGATCCCTCCTCAGTACCTCGCGCTTGCTGATCGGCGCGTAGAAGCCCACCACCACGCGCAGGCTCGAGTCGGCCACGAGTCTCACGACGGCGTCGTAGCCCGGTGCGCCGGGCCTCACGACGGCAACAGCGCCCCCCACGGCTAGCCCTGATACGGTGCCGAGCCCAGTCCCCTCTTCAACCTCGGCGGCGTGAGCCTCGCGAGCCAGCTCGAGGAAGCTCAGCTTCGTTCCCAGAGCCCTCCCGACCGCTAGAGCCGTGGCCAAAGCACTGGCTCCGCTGGAGCCCAAGCCGCCCCCCATCGGCACCATCACCTCCTGCTCTACCACAACCCTGTAGCGCCCATCGAGGCCAGCCCTCCTCGCGACCCTTTCGAAGACCCTCCTCGCCAAGCCCAGCTCGGACTTCTCGCCGTTCAAGTAGCACTCGAAACGAGCCTCCTCACCCTCCTCCACCTTAACCGTCACTTTCACACCGCGCGAGAGAGCTAGGCCAGCGCCGCGCGCCCCCTTCCTGTAAACGTCCTGTGGAGCGGTGTGAGCGGAGAAGAGCCCGGAGAGGCCTGCGGGCGAGAAGGCTTGGGCTACTCTCACTTGCTCTTCACCGCCGGCAGCACCCTACCCGCGGCCCGGGCGATCGGTGGGACGAGCGCGACCATGAAAGGTATTTCCGTTACGTAGACCCACAGGAACCAGAGGAGGGCTGCGGCCAGCGGCAGGTTCACTCCGCCGCCCGGGAGGACGAAGAACTGGCTGAACGCGTAGACACCGAGCCCGATGATCGCGGACCCGAGGATCAGGCCGGTGCTACAGGAGAAGGTGATGAGCGGGTAGCGGCCGCCCCCGAAGGCTAGGGTGAAGGCGATCGACGCGGCCATCCCGATGAAGTAGGCCATTGCGACCGGCCACTCCAGCAGCCCGGCGAGCCAAGCAGCGGCAACGAGGGCGGTGACCCCCACCTCCTCGAGGAGCGCTGCAACCAGCCACCTCCTGCCCTCCCTCAACCTGCGGTGTAGGTAGCCGACAACGTAGAAGCAGAGGAAGTTCGCAGGGACGCCGACCGTCAAGCTAAGCAGGGCGTTTCCGTGGATCAGCATGTCGCTGATGAAGATGCCGATGGCTGCGCCAAGCCCGCCCACCAGCTCCCCGAAGAGCACGGCGAAGAGAGCCGGCACGAACACCGAGGGCCAGAAGCGGACGACGCCTATCGCCGGGGCGAAGAGGCCCAAGTAGCTGGCGTAGCCCAGGGCCGCGTATAGCGCGGCGTTCAGGGACGTGAGAGCTACGAGCTGGCTCGGCCTCACGGGCGGAGCTGGAGGAATGCTCCTTAAGGTTTAAGTTATAGAAGTTTGAACAGTTTAGCTGGAGCAGTGGAGCCCGAAGCTGCGGAAGGCGTAAATGCCTGGTTTCCGCGCCCTAACGTGGTGCAGGTGGGCAGCGCCGCCGTCTTAAGGGTTAAGCCGTCGGTAGCGGGGTTCGCGAGGAAGTACGCGCTCGCCCTAACCCCCGTCTACACCCTCCTCCTGTCGGGTTGGCTTGCTGAGTTCATCGCTTCGCGGGTCGCTGCCGTACCGCGGCTGCTCCCGGGCGCTCTAGCCCCCCTCCTAGCCTTCGCGGCCTTCGTCGTGGGCTGGGTTCTGCGGAGCCCGGAGGCGGCCGCCTCCTCCCTCCTCTCCCTCCTCCTACCGGTCGTGCTGGTGCTAGCCGAGGGAGGCACTGTGGGCGTGCTCGTCGAAAGGTTCCTGGAGCAGTACCCGCTCGGGGCTCTGGCGGCGAGCCTTGCCACGCTCGCGGCGGTCGAGGTGAGGAGGAGGTCGATCAGCTACGAAGTTTCGGAAGCGGGCGTGTCGATCAAGTCGGGCGTGTGGAGGAGGCAGGAGCAGACGATCCCCTACAGCTCGATCGGTCGGATCGTCATGGAGCAGAGCCTGCTGGGCAGGGTCTTCGACTACGGGACGATCATCGTGGTGAGCGCGGCGGAGTGGGGGGCGGAGTACTACACCCGCGCTGTGGGGGTTGGAGCCGGTAGGGCCCCCGTCGCTGTAGCCTACGCGAGGACGCTGAAGGAGGTTAGCAGGGACCCCGGGAAGTGCCTGTACGGAGTCCGGAGGCCGAGGGCCGTGAGGGATGCGATCGAATCCAGGCTGCGCGAGACACTGGGGGCTGGGCTGGAGCAGGTTCGCCTGCTCAGGGAGCTGAGGGATAAGCTCGCCGGAGCCGATTGAGGAAGCTGAAGCGCGCCCCCCGCTGCTCGGCGAACTTCTCCACCTCCTCAAGCCTCGGCAGCCCCGCTTGCGCGCCCCTCTTCGTCACCTTCAGCGATGCGACGAGGTTGCCGAAGGTGGCCGCCTCATCGATGGAAGCCCCGAGCGAGAGGGCCACAGCGAGAGCCCCGTTGAACGCGTCACCCGCGCCAACGGTGTCAACCACGGGCACGTCGAAGGTCGGCACGAGCCGGGAGCCGCTGCCATCAACGACCAAGGCCCCCCTCTTACCCATCGTCACTACGACGGCGCCCACCCCCCTTTCCAGGAGCAGGTGGGCTGCCTCCACCGCGTCCTCGACCGACTCGACGCTTGCCCCGGTCAATGCCTCCAGCTCCCTCACGTTCGGCGTGATCACGTCGATGCACGAGAACGCGTCCTCCGGGAGGGGTTTCGCCGGGGCGGGGTTGAGGATGGCCAACCGACCCCACTGCTTCGCCAGCCTCATCGCCCTCAGCGCGGTCTCGACGGGGATCTCCAGCTGCGCGAGCACCGCGTCCGCGGACCGTATCGCGGGTAAAGCGGCCTCCACGTCCCCCGGTGAGATCCTGAGGTCGACGCCGGGGGCCACTGCGATCACGTTCTCGCCTCGCTCCCCAACGATTATCAAGGCGACGCCGCTGTGCGACTCCGGGTCCACCCGGACGTGCGAGGTATCGACCCCGTTCCTCGCAGCGTTCTCGAGCAGCAGCCTCCCAACGTAGTCGTTCCCCACCCTGCTGACCAGGGAGCTTCGAGCCCCCAACCGGGCGGCTGCCACCGCCTGGTTAGCGCCCTTCCCACCCGGCTGCATCTCGAAGCCCCTGCCGATGACCGTCTCGCCCGGCTTCGGGAGACGGTCGGTGTAGACGATGAAGTCCATGTGCATGGTCCCCACGACGCAGATCGAAGGTTCAGCCACGGTTGAAGCGGGCCTCCGAGGTAAATAACTGTGCTCCAGCTCTTATGAGCTAAAGTTTTATACTCTGGAGTATTATACTTCACAGTATGATCTTCGTCGATAGGGAGAGCGAGCTGGGGGTGCTGGAGCAGGCCTACTCGAGCGGCCGGAGCGAGCTGGTGGTGATCTACGGGAGGCGGAGGATAGGGAAGACGTTCCTCCTCTCCCTCTTCCTCAAGCGGAAGGGTGGGGTCTACCTGTGCGTCAACCACGAGGAGAGGGACCTGGCGTTGAGGGATCTCGCCGAGCAGCTGTCAGAGCAAGCGGTGCTACCTTACCCTCCGAAGCTGGAGAGCTTCAGGGATCTCTACGAGGTGCTGGCCTCCCTGAACGTCAGGCTCATCGTCATCGACGAGTTCCAGCGGCTTCTGAAGGCGGGCGGTTTGACGGAGCTGCAGCACGCCTGGGACGCGAGGCTCTCGAGGAGCAACGTGCTGCTCGTGCTCTCGGGCTCAGCCGTCGGGGTCGCTGAGAGAGTCGCCACCTCACCCTCCTCCCCCATCTTCGGCAGGGCAACGAGGGTGGTGAAGCTGGGAGAGCTCAGCTACTCAGCCGTGAGAGCCTTCCTCCCCAGCTACAGCGAGGAGGACAGGGTGAGGAGCTACGCCGTCTTCGGAGGAGTGCCGGGCTACCTGTCCCGCCTCTCCCCGAACCGAACCCTTCTGGAGAACGTTGAGGAGCTCGTGCTCAAGCCGGGGGCGCCACTAAGGGAGGAGCCGCTCATCCTGCTCAAGCTGGAGCTGCGCAACCCCTCCAGGTACGCTGAGATCCTCCGGGCGGTCGCGGAGGGGGCGACCCAGTTCGGCGAGATCGCCGATAGGGCGGGGTTGAAGGTGGTGGAGCTCCCGAAGTACCTGAGGGTGCTCGAGGAAGACTTGAACCTCATCGAGAGGAGGTACCCTCTCCTCGAGGAGGGTAGGAGGGGTAGGGCCCGCTACCACCTCCGAGACCACTTCACTCGCTTCTGGTTCAAAGCGGTCTACCCCAGCAGGGTCCTACTGGAGCTAGGCCTCTACGACCGTGTCTCCCAGCAGCTACCCCCTCTCATCGACCAGCTGGCGGCGCAAGCCTTCGAAGAAGTGGCGCACCAGCACTTCGCCCTACTGGCGAGGAGGGGCCTAGTGAGCTTCACTCGGGTCGGGAGGTGGTGGATGGGCGATGTGGAGATCGACCTCGTCGCCGTAGACGAGAGGGGCTCGACGGCGTACTTCGGGGAGGTGAAGTGGTCGAAAACACCCCTCGATAAGCGCGTGCTCTACAAGCTGGAGGAGAAGGCGGAGGAGTTCGCCTGGAGGAGGGGGGAGAGGAGGGAGGTCTACGTGCTCTACAGCAGAGCCGGCTTCACGTTCCAGCCCGAGGAGGGCGTGCACC
>JAVYQJ010000039.1 GCA_038731975.1 Thermofilaceae archaeon
TATCGTGAGGGAGGCGGAGCAGTGGAGGGGGGCTACGATCATCACGTGGGTGGTGATGCAGGTCGTGTTCCTCACAGGCCTCCTCCTGGCCGTGGCGTTGCCGACCGGCGGCGTGAGTAAGCGTAGGCTGCTCCTAATCGCGCTACCCCTCCTCCTGGCGCTCGGAGCGTCCTCAACCCTCCTCCAGCTCCCCTACCTGCTCGGGAAGAACGCGCTGCCCCCAACCCTGAGGTCCCTGTTCAACCTCCTCTACAGCAGCGCCCTCCTCTCCCTAACCGCCCTGATCTCGCTCATCGCCGGCGCAGCGCTGAGAGCGAAGAGCGCCCCGCTGTCCCTCCCCACGGGGAGGCGAGCCGCCGAGAGCTGGCTGGACGGGGTCGCCACGGGTGCAACCCTCACGGCTCTTCTCGGGGTTGCGTTCACGCTGCTGGAGAAGTGGGGTCGCGTCATCCCGCTGAAGCTGCCGGCCGTCGAGAACGCCCTCACGGTGCAAGCGTCGTGGCTCGCCGCGGCGCTGAACGTGGCCGTAGCCTCCCTAATCAACGCGGTCACCTTCCGCTACCTGCTCCTCCTCCTGCTGCAGGAGGTGCTCGGGGGGAGGGGGCAGGGGGTTGTGGCGACCTCGGCCATATACGCTCTGGCGTTTGCGGGGGCTTCCTTCCACCCGCCGTACACCGACGTTCTCGCTGCGCTAGCCCTGTCGCTGGTCTTCTGCCTCCTCTACCTCTGGAGGGGCCTCTTCGCCGCTGTCGCCGCCGAGTACACCTACAACGCCCTGGCCTACGCGCTGTCAATCTCCGGTCTCCTGCCGGTTGACGCGCTGCTCCTCGCGGTAACCCCACTCTCCGCCGCCCCCCTAGCCTCCCTACTGGCCGAGCTGGCCCGAAGGTTCGCGAGTTAAGCTTAAATCGCCGCTTCAACGGCACGGTGTGGCGCGTTTCACGAGCCTCGCCTACGGGAAGCCCGGCGAGCTTCTCTTCGGGCGTGCGCTCCACCCGCTACGCTACGGCCTCGGCCTGGAGGTCGGCTCGGGGCGCGTAGTCCCGGAGGTTAAGTACTGGCCGAGCAGGAGCGCGGACGAGTCGGGCAGGCTGGTCGAGGAGTTCTCCAGCATCACCAGGGGCGTGCTGGAGAGGGCGGTCGACCTTGGCGTCCAGGCGCTCCAGCTGGAGACCGAGCTGAGCCACGTGGCGACGCTGAACCCGAGGCTCGCCGAAGAGATCGTAGCGGCGCAGAAGGACGTCATGGAGCGCTACCACTCCGAGTACGGTGTTGCGCTAGCACTACGCGTCACAGTGGCGGATGTGCGGTGGTCTAGGGAGCTGAAGGGGGAGGAGGCCTTCTCCAGGATGATGGAGTCGTTCGAGGCTGCTGCCGGGGCCGGCGCCGACGTCCTATCGATCGAGTCCATCGGCGGCAAGGAGGTCTTCGACTACTCGATCGTGAGGGGGGACTTAAGGGGTATAGCGCTCGGCCTGGCTGTGCTGGCCCCAGCCGACGTCGAGAGGCTTTGGAGGGAGGTCTCCTCGATCGCGTCGCGAAGCGGGGCTCTAGCCGGCGGGGACTCGGCTTGCGGCTTCGCGAACACGGCGATGAAGCTGGCGGGGGGCTTCAAGAGCAGGATGCTGCCCCACGTCCTGGCTGCGGTCGTGAGGGCGATGAGCGCGCCCCGCACGCTGAAGGCCTTCGAGGCCGGCGCGAGGGGGCCGGGGAAGGATTGCGCCTACGAGAACGTTTTCATCAAGGTGATCACCGGCTACCCCATCTCGATGGAGGGTAAGACGAGCGCTGTAGCCCACTCCAGCCTGGTTGGAAACGTGGCGGCCGCGGCCTGCGACCTCTGGTCGAACGAGCAGGTCGAGAACGTGAAGCTGTTCGGCGGCACGGGCCCGCAGGTGTTCCTCGAGATCCTCCACTACGACTGCCAGCTCATGAACACCGCTCTCAAGGCTGGAAAGGGTGAGGAGCTCAGGGATCTACTGGTCGCGTCAAACCTGTACACGGACCCGCAGTCCCTCGTCCTTTCGCCGCAAGCCGCTTGGGAGATCGCGTCCGCCATCGTGGCTGAGAGCGACGACTACCGGCGCGCGGTCGCCGCGGCGAGGAAGGCCCTCGAGATCGTCAAGCGGGAGTACGAGGCCGGTCGCTTGGCCCTAGACACCAGGGAGGCAGCCTACCTGCGCAAGCTCGAGCGGGAGTTGGGAGCCCTACCCGATAGCGCCGACGGGCTCCTCGAGTCTGCCCGCTTCTACGAGGAAAGGGCGAACTTCAAGGTTTCAGACTACCTTAAGGATTAATATCGCGGTTCCCCACCCCCTTCCACCATGAGCTACGTAAGCTTCGAGGAGTTTCAGAAGCTAGACCTGAGGGTGGGAAAAGTAGTCTCCGCCGAGCGCGTCCAGAGGGCCAGGAAGCTCTTGCTGCTGAAGGTCGACATCGGCGGAGAATTGAGGACTCTCGTGGCGGGGCTGGCCGAGTACTACGCGCCGGAGCAACTGGTGGGGAAGGAGATCGTGGTGGTCGCCAACCTCGAGCCGAAGGTCATCATGGGCTTGAAGTCTGAAGGCATGCTGCTGGCCGCGGTCGTCAACGGCAAGCCCGTCCTGATAGTCCCCGAGAGCGAGGTTCCACCGGGGACGAAGATCTCCTAGAACCCGCCGCCACCCTGACTACCACACGTGGGTTTCCATGGTATTTCCCCGAACTAATCCGTAAGATTCTCTTCCATATGCCAGCCGCAATCACGCTGTAAGCGTAACACATATAACCACCTGCCGCTTAACCTCCCTATGCCCTGCAAGAGGAAGAGCGAAGGTAAGAAGGAAGAGAAGAAAGAAAGCAAGAAAGAAGCCAAACAGTGAAATCAGTTTAACCGAAATCCCAACCGTTTTTCCCTTAAAGTTTTTATAGTCCCCTCGATTGACCTACCCGTGGTCAAGCTGCTATACCAGTACGACAGCTACCTTAAGGAGTTCTCGGCAACTGTCGTTAGGGTTGAGGGCTCCAGGGTTTTTCTCGATCAAACGGCGTTCCACCCCGGCCCCAGCGGTGGCCTGGACCATGACAGGGGCTACCTCATTGCTCCAAGCGGGGAAAGGTTGGAAGTCGTTCAAGTGCTCGAGGAGGGCGGGGACGTGGCCCACGTGGTGGCCGGTGAACCGGGCTTGAAGCCGGGCGATACGGTCAGGGGGGTGATCGATTGGGGCAGGAGGTACAGGATGATGCGGTTGCACACAGCCAGCCACGTGCTGCTCGCCGTCCTGTACAGGAGGTACGGGGCGCTAGTGACGGGTGGGCACATCACGCCCGAAGGGGCGAGGGACGATTTCGACCTCTCGGGCGTCGATGACTGGAAGAGGGCTGTAGCAGAGGCCGTGGAGGAGGCGAACCGGATCCTGGCAGACTGCCTTGAGGTGAAGGTGTACTGGCTCCCCCGCGATGAAGCTCTGAGGATTCCCGGGATCGTTAAGCTCGCCGAGCGGCTGCCTCCAGAAGCTGCGGAGATCAGGGTCGTCGAGATCCCGGGAGTCGACATTCAAGCGGATGGCGGCCCGCACGTAAGGAACACGTGCGAGGTGGGGCGCATCGTGCTGCAGAGGCTGGAGAGCAAGGGTGCGCGCAGGAAGCGCGCCTACTACACCGTGGAGCCCTAATCAGCTCTTCTCGAAGCTCAGCGCGTCGATGCTCCGCAGCGCGCACCCGTGATCCTCGAGGAGCTTGTGCACCTCCTCGATGTCTATCGATCCGCCCTCCACCGTTAGCTTGAGGGTTTCCGTCCTCACGTCGACTTCCACCACCGCTACATCAACCCTGCTCACCCCGTCGAGCTCGCAGATCAGCTTCGCCAGCTGGATCGTGTCCAGCTCCCGCGGCTTGAGAACGTCGAGAACCAGCCGCTTCAGCTTCGCCGGCACTTTCAACCACCCAGAGACCCCAGCAGCACTGTTACGCCGGCTACTGCGAAGCCCGCGCCGACCATTGCGGCTGAGTACTTGATCGCGCTGGTGCCCGAGATCTTCGCCAGGTAAGCGCCCAGCACGGAGAGCGCCGCGAGGCCGACTAGGGCTGAGAGGGCTACGGCCGCTTGGAGTCCGATGGCGTCGGCTGCCAGCACGGGCGCGATCACCACTAGCATGCCTAGCGCGGGTGCGATAGCGTTGACCAGCGCGCTGAGCAGCGCGGCCAGCTCGAAGGTGTAGCCGAAGATCGTGCCGCTCAGCTTCCTCAGTAGGGCTTTCTCCATCTCGATGAGCTCCCTGCGCCTCTCAGCGACCTCCGTTAGGTAGGAGCTGACGAAGCCGGATAGCCCGAGACCGAAGCTCACGGCTAGGGCTGACACGAGGAGCGTGCTGGCGCGCTGGCCGCCGGCGAAGTAGTAGCCGAGCGCGAGCCCGAGTGCCGTGAGCACGCCATCGAATAGGTTTGTGACGAAGTAGCGCCTGGCTATCCCAGCGAAATTCGTTGCAGCCAGGTGGCGGAGAGCGAGCTTCAACCGCCTCATACTCGATGAGTCGTCCTTCATATCGCAGCTTATGGTTGGAGTTCTAACGGACAGCTTTAAACATTGCTATACCCAAGCCGGCACCCCCTCCGTTGCCGCAGCTAAGCGGCGCTAGAGCATCCTCCTAGCGATCTTGTCCAAGGCTTTGAGGCCTGAACCGGTCAGGGGGATGAGCACTCTCTCCCCCGAATCGATCAAACCCTCTTCTCTCGCTTTGCGGAGCGCGGCTATAGCCGTGGCTGACGTGGGCTCGACGAAGAAGCCCATCCTGAGGGCGTACCGCAGCGCTTCTCGAGTCTCCTCTTCGCTGACAACTACCACCTCACCCTTCGATTCCTTGACGACCTTGACCAGCTGCTTGAGCCTCGGCGGGTTTGGGATGGCGATACCGTCAGCGAAGGGCTCGGGGGGCGGCGCGGCGCCGTAGGGCCCGTGGAGCGCGTCGTAGAGCGGCGTGTAACCTTCTGCCTGAACGGCAATCGCCCGAGGAACCCCTTGCGCGAGGCCGATCTGGGCCGCCTCCCCGAAGCCCCAGTATATGCCCAGCAGTAGCCCTCCGCTGCCCACCGGCGCGACGACTGCGTCCGGAGTCCCTGCCTGCTCACAGCACTCGAAGGCGATCGTCTTCAAACCTTCGATGAAGAAGGGGTTCCACATATGGCTCGCGTAGACCGCGCCGCGCTCCACCTCCTCCAAAGCCCTCCTAGCCACCTCGCTCCTCGGCCCCTCAACCTCGACCAGCTCGGCCCCGTACAGCTTTATCTGGAGCTTCTTGGCTGGAGGCGCGCTGGACGGCACGTAGACCCTGCACCCGATCCCGGCTGCAGCACAGTACGCTGCAACAGCTACACCGGCGTTGCCCGACGAGTCGATCAGGACTCGATCCGCGCCGAGCGCCTTCAAATTGGAGACCATCACCGTCGCCCCCCGATCCTTGAACGAACCGGTGGGGTGCAGGTACTCGAGCTTCAGCAGAGCCCGGACGCCCCAAACCTCCCTCTCCACCGTGGGCGTCCAACCCTCACCCAGCGTAACGATGTCCCCACCGACATGCGGGATGAGGGAGCGGTAGCGCCACACACCCCACCCCTTCAGCTCCACCTCCCCCTCGAGCCTCTTCTCAATGTCGAGGGGTGAGCCGCACTCGCACCTCCACAACCGGGCTGAGGCTTTGTAGCGCCTCCCGCAGGAGGAACAGACGATGCTGAACTCCACGCCCACGCTGGCGCGCGCTCGGGTATATGGTTTTTCCATCTCATCGCTTGATTACGTAGGTTTGAGAAGCTTTTCAACTAGCGCTCGGACGCGCTCAGCCATCTGAAGTGCTTCCTCAGCGTCCTCCCGATCATAGAGCTCCTCAGGTGCAACTCCGCTTTCCTCGTCTCCGTACATCGAGGGTTCCCTCTCCCTCCTCAATCTACGCGAGTACCTGGCCAGAACTGGCACATGCTCGCGGAACCACTCGGGGAACCTATGTGCCTCCGCCCTGAGCACGGGACCGACATCGTGCCAGCGGGGTGGTTCGACACCAACGATCCTCAACGCTGCCTTAAGCAGGAGTTCCACCGCCTCCTGGCACTGCCTGACGACGTAGGGGTAGCTGCCGCGCTCGAGCGCGATCCTGGCGTGGTGGAGCCGCTCCGCAGCCTGCCTGTAGTACGATGCAGCGATCTCTACGTTCCTCACAGCTCGATCACCTCCCCGAACCTGTAGTCGCGCTTTAACCTCCAGTACCAGAGCTTCCCGTACTTTACGCGTTCAGCGCCGAGCGCCTCCAGCCTCTTCGCTAGGCGCTTGAGGATACCTTGGAAGAAGCCCCCCTTATCGTATAGGATCACCGCGTCCTCCACCATGTCCAGGTAGAGGGGGGAGCCTCGGGCAGCCTCCTCCGGCGTCTTGAGGATGGGTGAAAACTCGATCGTGTAACCGAGCTTCTCAGCCTCCTCGATCAGGGGTTGCAGCTCCTCCTCCACCTCCATGAAGATGTCCTGCCTCCTAAACCTGCTCCTCGGCAGGCCCTCAGCCACGATCAGCAGGTCGATGTCGCTGTCCCTCCTAGCCTCCCCCCGGGCTACTGACCCGAAGACCACGACTGACACGAGGGAGCTGCCGAGCCGCCTCTGAAGAGCCCTGACGAGCTCGAGTAGGATGCTTCTGTAGGGCTCCTGCAGCTTCTCGACCTTCTCGGCGGCCACCGCGGTGATTCAGCGTGGCAGCTTAAAAGTTCGGCGGCTCAAGCCCCATTCGACGCAGCCTCAGAAGGTCGAGGTGCTTTCAAATCCTCGGGGGAACCCTTTCCCTCATCGACTCCAGAAGCCAGACGCCCTCACGCTCCGCGGCTTCGATGACCCCCGGCTCAGCACGCATGCAGTAGAGGACCGGGACGACGGCCCCCTGGAACCTCTCGGGCCATAGCTCCCTAGCCCTTCTGATGCGCTCAAGCAGCTTCGAAACGCTCCGTGGCCCAGCCCTAACCTTTGCCTCACCGATCACGGTAAGCTTTCCATTTGAACCGTAAATGTCGAACTCGTACTTTGTGTCAAAACGCGTCGGTCTTGTTTCCAGCTCGTAACCCCTCTGCTTTAGGAAGTAAGTTACCATGTCGTTGGCCTCCTCCTCTAAGCTGATGGACATTCGGTCTAGAGTCCTCTTCATCGATCGAACGTCCCTCTCAATTCTGGATAGGCGGCGCTCGCAGCTATCCACCCTCTCGCTCAGCCTGATGATCAGCTGCTCGTGCCTTTCCAGTTGTTTCGCCTGCATTTCAGTGATTCTGCGCAACTCTTCAACCGCTTTTGTGAGTTCGCTAAGCCTCTGCTCGTG
>JAVYQJ010000040.1 GCA_038731975.1 Thermofilaceae archaeon
TCGAGAGATGGGAAGTGGCTTGAGCTGTCTGCCGGGTTTAGAAGCTGCATCTTGCTGTTGAAGCGGTCGGGGGTTGAAACGTTGCTGCGGATGCGGGTGGGGCTGCTGCTAGTCCTAATGGGATCGACGAGAGGGGGGCGAATCTCGTACTGGAGGTTGAGGGGGGTGGTTCGACCGGGGTTCTCTGCTGGGGGCTTTGGGCGGGGGTGTGGTTCTGCTTGGGGGTTGGTGAGGTTAGCTTCACCGGGCTGGGGGGAGCGGTGCTGCGGCTTCCGCGGTTTGGATGGCGTAGAGTCTCGCGTAGTGGCCGTTGCGCTTGAGGAGTTCCTCGTGGGTCCCTTCTTCCACGACTCTGCCGTCGTCGAGGACGATGATGTGGTTGGCTCTGACGATTGTCTGCAGCCTGTGCGCGATGACTATGGTGGTTCTGCCCTTGGTGAGCTTCTCCAGGGCTTCCTGCAGCCTGGCCTCGGTGTGGGGGTCTACGCTGCTCGTCGCCTCGTCGAGGATCAGGATCCTCGGGTTGGCGATGAAGACCCGCAGGAACGAGACGAGCTGGCGCTGGCCGACCGACAGGTTCTTCCCGCCCTCGAGCACGGGCGTGTCGAGGCCCTGGGGCAGGCTCCTCAGGATGTCCTCGAGCCCGAGCGCTTTGACGGCCTTCTCCACGTCCTCTCTCGTGGCCCTAGGGTTGGCCAGCAGGATGTTGTCGAGCACGGTTCCGGAGATGAGGAAGGGCTCCTGGGGGATCATCAGTACCGCGCTCCGCAGGGCGCTCAGCCTGTACCTCGATACGTTCACGCCGTCGATGAGGATTTCGCCGCTCCAGGGCTCGTAGAACCTCATCAGCAGGTTCACGATCGTCGTCTTCCCGGCGCCCGTGTGGCCCACCAGCGCTGCGAACTCGCCCGGCTTTACGCGGAAGCTCACGTTCTTCAGGACCGGCTGCCCCTCCTTGTAGCCGAACACGACGTTCCTGAACTCGATCTCGCCCAGCGTGGGCGGCTCCTCGACGTCCCCGCCCTCCCGCTCGGGCGGCCACTCCTCCAGGAAGATGAAGACCCTCTCCGCCGCGGCCATGACGGACTGGAGCGTGGTGAGGAACATGACGAGCATCCTGAGGGGCCTGAAGAAGCTGCTGAGGTAGCCGTAGAAGGAGACGAGCGTCCCGATCGTGGCCACCCCGGCCATCACGAGGTGCCCGCCGTAGACGATGATCAGCACGGTGCCGAGCGCCTCGATCACCGCCATCGCGATGTTCATGGACGATGTGGCGGCCGCGGCCTGCACGTTGGCCCTCAGGTTCTCCTCGTTGATCCTCCTGAACTCCTCGATGTTCCTGCTCCTCCTGTAGGAGAAGGCTTGGACGACGGCGGCGCCCGCGACGTCCTGGGAGATCCTGCTCGTCACCTCGGCGATCTTCCTCCTCGTCTCCCTGTAGGCGCGCCTCGCCCTCCTCAGCACGACGGCGTTGGCGGCGGCGACGAGGGGGATCATCGCGTAGGCGACGAGGCTGAGGTGGGGGCTGAGGGCCCACATCATCAGGGCGGCGCCACCGATCGTGATGAAGTCGGCCACGACGTTGATGAGCCCCGCTGCGGCCGCGAAGCCGATGGTATCGACGTCGTTGGTGATCCTAGACACGATCCTCCCGACGGGCTCCTCGGCGACCGCCGCCAGGCTGACGCGGTGGAGGTGCTGGTACATCCGGTTCCTCAGGTCGTAGGTGATCCTGTTCGCTAGGTACGATGAGGAGTAGTCGCCCACGAAGCCGGCGACGAGGCCGGCCGCGGTCAACCCTAGGAATACGAGGCTCCAGTGCGCCAGCGCGCCCAGGTTTGCCGCGACCGCGCTGTCGACGAGGAACTTCATAACGAAGGGCGTGAGGATGGAGGTGGCGATCCTGGCCACCACGGAGGCGGCGAGCAGAGCGAAGTACAGCTTGTAGGCGAGCGACAGCTTGACCAGCTTGGCGATGAGCACCCTGTCCGGGTACTTCCTCGCCGCCTTCTCCTCGTCCAGCCGCATGAAGAAGAAGGGTGGGGGTCCTCCCATCCTACCTCACCTGCGCCGCAGCCTCCCTGGCTAGGCTCCCGTAGAGCCTCGCGTAGTGGCCGTTGCGCTTGAGGAGCTCATCGTGCGTCCCCTCCTCCACCACCCTCCCGTCCTCGATCACGATGATCCGGTCGGCGAGCCTCATGGTGCTCGGCCTCTGCGTGATGAGGATGATCGTCTTCCCCCTGAAGTGCTTCGTGATCGCCTCGTAGATCGCCCTCTCCGTCTCGGCGTCCACGCTGGAGAGGGAGTCGTCGAGGATGATGATCTTCGGGTCGATGAGCAGCGTGCGGGCGATCGCCAGCCTCTGCCGCTGGCCGCCCGAGAGGGTGACGCCCCGCTCGCCGACGGGCGTGTCGTAGCCCTGGGGCAGGCTGGCGATGAAGTCGTGGAGCATCGCCAGCTTAGCGGCCCTCTCGATCTCCTCCTGGGTGGCGTCGGGCTTCCCGTAGGCGATGTTGTTCCGTATCGTGTCGGGGAAGATGTAGATGTCCTGGTGGACGATCCCGATCTGCCTCCTCAGCGAGTCCAGCTTCACATCCCTCACGTCCACGCCGTCTATCAGGATTTGGCCGCGCTGAGGGTCGTAGAGCCTCGGGATCAGCTGGACCAGCGTGCTCTTCCCGCTGCCGGCGGGCCCAACGATCGCGACGATTTCGCCCGGCCTCACCTTGAAGCTGACCCCCTTGAGGACCCACTTCTCGTTGTCGTAGCTGAACCAGACGTCTCTCAGCTCAACCTCCCCCCTGCTGACCACGAGGGGGGTCGCGTTGGGCGACTCCTTCACTTCAGGCTCGATGCTGAGGATCTCGAAGACCCTCTTCGACGCGACCTTGGCGTACATGTAGTCCACGGTGAAGAAGCCGAAGAAGATGAAGGGCCACGTGATCATGCCGGCGTACATCGACATAGAGACGAGCATGCCGACGCTCAACTCGCCGGCTGCGACGAGCCCGCCGCCGGCCCAGAAGACGATCAGCGCGCTCAGGCTCGCGAGGAAGCCGACGAAGGGCCAGGTGGAGGCCCTGAGCCGAGCCAGCTTCAGGTTCAAGCCGAGCATCTCGTCGTTGACCGCCTTGAAGCGGGGCCACAGGGTGGATAAGGCGTTCAAGGAGCGGACGACCTTCAGCCCGCTGGTCACCTCAGTCACGTGCGAGGTCATCCTGCCGTAAACCTCCCTCGAAGCTTCGAACAATGGTCTGGCGCGGCTGGCGAACCTCCTAACCAGGAGGTAGACGAAGGGTAGGGGTGCGAGCGCGTAGAGCGCGAGCCTCGCGTTGATCGACGTCATGTAGTAGCCAGCTACTGCAAGCGTGAAAACGGCGCTCGCTAAACCGGAGAAGGCTGAAGCGAGGAAGCGGGAGATCACGTCTATGTCGCTCGTCGCCCGGGCGACCAGCTGGCCCGTGTCAATCCTCCTGTAGAAGCCGAGCGAGAGCTCCTGCAGGTGGGAGTAGACGTCGTTCCTCAAGTCGAAGGCGATACCCTGGGACAGGTACTGGGAGGTTACGCCGCTGAAGTAGGAGAGCACGCCCTGCGCGAGGATGAGCGCGACGATCGGTAGGGCGTAGGTGAGCAGCTTGTCGAACTCGCCAGCAGTGAGCGCGTTCAACGCCAAGCCGCCGAGGTAGGGGGCGCTCATGCCGAGTATCGATCCGATGAGCGCCAGCGCCAGTGAGGCGGCCGCCAGCTTCCAACGCTTGAGCAAGTAGCTTTTCATCCCCGGGCTCCTGCCTGTTTTCGCGAAAACCCCGTCGCTGCTCACGGTACAACACCCTGTAGCGCTACAACCCTATGGGTTAATAAGCGCGATGATGCCATACATCTCGCGATTACTATAAGAAACTTAGTTTATAAGGTTTTTTATTCCATCTAGGCTCGACCCGTTTTCCCTCTGCTGAGCGGGGCTCCGGCCAGTGGTGCGAGTACCGCTACGGCTGCGACGAGGGCGTACCCGGCCAGCTGCACCAGCGGTGCTGCAGCGGAAACGGCCCTCGTGATAATCAGCGCGGCCAGCAGCGCTACAACGGCGGCTGCCGCTTTCGCCGGCAGAGGAGGCTTCTCCGGAATCTTCTGGCGGACCATCGGGTAGGCGGAGAGCCCGATTGTGACGCCCCCAACGCGGGCGTACACTACGTCGAGGTGCAGGAGGTAGAGGAGGGATACGGCTGCACCGTACGCGGCGAGGAACAGCGACTGCTTCCAACGCTCCCACTTCTCGGACGCGCGGATCATCTGAAAGGCTGCGAGCGTTGAAGCTAAGCCCAGCAGGATGCCGCCCGCCACGTCGTGGGGGTAGTGGACCACGAGCTCGAGGCGCGAGTAGGAGACTAGCGCTACGATCACTGCGCCCAGTGCGGCGGCGTAGGCGTCCCGCAGCTTGAGGGCGATGGAGGACCAAAAGGAGGTGGATGTTTGAGCGTGGCCGCTGGGGAAGCCGTAGCCGCTCACCTCGATCTTCCAGAGCTCCCGCGGGGGCCTTGGGAGGGCTAGCGCGTTCTTCAGCAGCACGTTGGTCCACCCGCTCGTCATAAGGGAGAGGAGCGCGTAGAACCCGAGCTCGTGCGATACGAGGGTGTAGAGGAGGATGGAGAGGGCGACGTACGCCGGCTCATCACCCAGGTTTGTAACAGCGACCCAGTAGGGGTCCCACGCGCCGAGCGCGTACGCGAGCGCTGGGGATGCCAAGAGGGCTAGCGACGCGGCGAGGGCGGCCCACTCGAGGGTGCGCCTGTTCACGCGGGACCCCGCAGCTGGGCACCTATTCAATCTAACGTCGGACCCATCGTTGGCCGGCTAAGATGGACGCCAGCGCAGCGTCGATGGCGAGAAGAGCAGCGACAGCGCCCATCTCGAAGGGCAGGGTGTAGAACGCTGAGACCGCGTTGTATACCGCGTGGGCGGCGGCGGAGGAGAGGTAGCCGCCTTGATCAGCTACGATGCCCAACGCGATTCCCAGCAGCATGAAGTGCGGGAAAACTAGGGCGGATTCCACGAGCGAGACGGGGTCCGTCAGCCGCAGGTGCGCTAGAGCGAAGGCGAAGGCTTGCGGCACGATGCCGAGCCTCGGCTGCAGCACCCCTCTGAAGTAGAGCTCCTCAACCACCGCGGCGATAACCGATGAGAGGAGGGCGAGCATTGAGGGTTGGGATCTGCCGCCCGCCAGAGCGAGGGGGAGCTGCGCGAGCGCGAAGAGGGGGAGGGTTCGGTAGGTTGGGGTTGAGCGGTTGCTCGCAGCGCCGGTTTTCGATAGGATGTAGGCGGAGAAGGCGGCGAGCTGGAGGTACGAGAGCTCGGGTGAAGCGAAGTTTGCCAGTACGATGAAAGCCAGGTACGGCAACCAAACGTTCGTGGAATCCCCTTCGCAACGTTCGAGCGCTCCTCGCACAGCGGCTACCATTTGGGACGCCACCTTGAGCTGGGGAACATTTTTAGGGATGCTGGCGAACGCGTGGCAGGGTGCTGATACTACGGGGGTCTGACGGGTGAGGAGCTAGTCCCGACGGCTGAGACCCCTCCTCCAGCGCACCGTATTCGGGGAAAGCCCGATAGGCAAATAACGAGTCGCTTCAGCCCCTCCCGTGGCATCTCTCCTGGAGATCGTTAGGGGTGCGGCGAGGGCCGGAGGCCTGGCCGCTCTGAGGGTTAGGGAGGAGGGGGGTTTGAGGGAGGTTGGAGTGGGTAGGGGCGGGGATGTTGCCCTAGCCGGCGATTTGGCGGCCGAGCGGGCGGTGCTGGAGTACATCGAGAGTACTTTGAGCGACTTCACGTTCATCTCGGAGGAGGTTGGCGAAGTTACGCGGGGTAGGGGTGGGGTCACCTTCGTTGTTGACCCGGTTGATGGGAGCAGGAACTACAAGCTGGGGATCCCCTTCTTCGCCACTTCAGTAGCCGCCGCGGAGGGGTCGACGCTCGACGACGTTGTGGCAGCAGCGATCTACGCGCCGGCCCTGGGCCTCGAGCTGTACGCAGTGAAGGGAGGGGGCGCCTACCTCAACGGCCGAAGGCTCGCGGTTAAACGCACCGGCGACGGCCTCGTCGTCTCCGTGAACTCAACCCCTAAAGCGGGTGCTCTCCCCTTCGCCCTCATGCTGCTCCTGTCTCCCAAAGGGGCTGTGGTGAGGAACCTCGGTGCAGCGTGCCTCGAGCTATCCCTCGTTGCAGCCGGAGCCTTGGACGCGTACGTCGACCCGTGGTACGCCACCCGCCCGGTCGATTTAGCGGCAGCCACCCTGATAGTTAGAGAGGCCGGCGCCCTCGTGAGCGCTAGGGGCAAGTTGGGCGAAACCCCCCGCCTGACGATCGACGAGAGGATCGCGCTTGTGGCAGCCGTAGACGGGGAAACCATCGAAGTCGTCCTCAACGCTCTTCGAGCGCTCGGTTCAAGCGCTCTCTCTGGGTAAAGCATCCATCACGCCAGCGTGCGAGCTGGAGGGAGCATCTAAAGTAGATAGCTTTAAATAGAAGTATGTCAATTCGTGAGCGTGAGTAGGGTAAAGGTCACGAGAAGCTACCAGGTTACCCTCCCGAGGGATGTTCGAGAGGCCCTCGGCATCAAGGTCGGCGATTACCTTGAGGTTCGCGTGGATGAAAGGGGTAGGATAGTCATGGAGAAGGTGAGGAGGGAGAGGTTGAGGCTAGCAGCGGGTAGGAAGCTCACCCCCGAGGAGATCGATGAGGTGATCGCGAGGGGGCTGGGTGAGGCGTTTGCGGGAGGCGGTGATTGACACAAACGTCCTCGTCTACGACACCTTCAGCGACTCCGTGTACCACGAGCAAGCCGCGCAGCTGCTGGACAGCCTGGACTCCTGGGTGATACCATTGATCGTCATCTACGAGCTCGTTTGGTTCCTAAAGGGGTTCTCGCTGGAGGCGCGAATTGTTCGCGAGAAGGTGCTGGACTACGCGGGCGACGAGAGGGCCGTTATCGCGTGCGAGGGCGTTGAGGGGGTTCGCTGGGCGCTCAACGCGCTGGTTGAGGAGGGGGTGTCCGTTGCCCGCTTCAACGACAAGGTCGTGCTATCCGTTGCGGTACGAAGAGGGGTTCCGCTAGCAACCTTCGACGCGAGGCTGAGGAGGCAGGCCGAGAGGATGGGCATCGAGGTTCTACCGGAGACGGTGTAGCGCGGCGCTGATGCACCCTTGCCCCTAGGGGGCGCTTGCTAATCTACCGCATCATTCAACGGGTCAAT
>JAVYQJ010000041.1 GCA_038731975.1 Thermofilaceae archaeon
CCTTCTTCTCGACCAGCTCGTTCGGCCCGTACTCCCTAAGCCGCCTTCGAGCCTCCTCGCTGCTGAGCCCCGCCTTGCTGGTGCCAAGCTTCTCTAGAACCTCTTCGATGCTCATCGAGTGCCAGCTCATGGCGTAGGGGTAACCGCCGTGCACCTTTTAAGCGCTATCCCTAGGAAACGAAACCATAAGGTAAACTAGCATGAAGGTAGGTTATTGGAAAAAACGTTGAGCCGCTGAACTAGTGAATGGTGCGCTCCTACGCGAACAGCGCCCGTTGAAAAAGCTTCGGGGGCAGTAGCCAAATCAGCAGACTTAAGCCATAAAAGGCTCCGCCAGTCACGCTTCCAGCGGCTGTGACGATGGAGGTTTCGGCTGACGGGTGATGCCGTTAGTCCCACCGCCTGAGCCGCTGCCTAGCGCGCTCAGATCCGCCCTCTCGAGTGGCCCCCAAGCGGCTAGCTTGGCCCCTCTTTCCGGGCCATCGCCCGCTTCACTGTCCGGGTCAAGCTCTCAATCGCTCTCCTCCACTCCTCCTCTGTCGCTTCCCGGTAGATCATCTCGTAGCGGCCGTGCACTTCGCGGGCGCGAACCTTGAGGTACAGCCTCCCACTCCTGCTCGCGAAGATCGTACAGTAGGTGAGGAGGCAGATG
Organism: Thermofilaceae archaeon; assembly: GCA_038731975.1. NCBI lineage: Archaea > Thermoproteati > Thermoproteota > Thermoprotei > Thermofilales > Thermofilaceae > Thermofilaceae archaeon. The sequence continues at coordinate 653 of JAVYQJ010000041.1, forward strand.
ATAGGCTTGCAGCTCCTCCCGTAGCTCTCCAGCTGGCAACTCCGCTGCTTAACGTTGAAGAAGATGCACCTTCCCGCAGGACCCGTGCCGAGCTCGTAGACCCGCACGAGCCCCCTCACGGTCTCCACAAGGCGGCTTGGCTGCGCCTCAATCCTCCGCCTCACCTCGCTCGGCAGCTTGCGGATTTCGACGTCCAGCACGAAGGCGCCGCTGAAGACCGCGCAGCATCGACCGCAGCCTTTCGGGCACTCCATCCTGTATGATGCTTCGATGACCGAGGGATCGACCCTCTCGAAGACGGACTCGTCGAGCCTAGCATCGGGAGGGACCTTGAAGACTGCGAGCAGCCTGCGCAGCTGCGGGTTGTAGTAGACGCCGATCAAGCTACCCTTGAGCCGCGCCGCCTCCCTCAGGCAAAGGAGGTTCCGCGCCTCGCTCCCCCCGGGCTCCCTCAGCGCAAGGTAGATCGGCATCGGGAAGCCGGTAACCGGCCAACTTCAACTTTTCAGCAGGAGGGCAGCTAGATCACCTCCGGGAAGTACCTACGTTCGATCTCCTCGGGCTTCTCCCTCAGCATCCTGACGGCCGCCGGCAGCTGGGAAAGAATATCGTCCGGCGTGACACCGTCCTCGCCCAGCTGCTCGGCCGCTAGATCGCCCGCGAGCCCGTGGACGAGGACGCCCATCCGAGCCGCCAGCCCGGGATCTCTGAAGCCGATGCCCCACATCGCCGCTATCGTGCCTGTGAGAACGTCGCCGGAGCCCGCCTTCGCCATCCCGGGGTTCCCAGTCATGTTGATGTAGACGCGGCCGTCGGGGTAGCCGATCAGCGAGTGAGCACCCTTCATAACGATGTACGCCTTGAGGCTGCTGCACGCCTTCTGGAGCGAACCGACGGGGTCTGCCTGCACCTCGCTGGGCTCCATGCCGGTGAGCCTGCAGAACTCAATCAGGTGGGGCGTGATGATCGTCGGGGCGCTCCTCCCCTTCACCGCATCGGGATCCTTCGCCACCGCTGTGATCCCGTCGCCGTCCACGATTACCGGGATCTTCAGGGAAGCTGTCAGCTCCCTGATCAGCTGCTGCGTCTCCTCGTTGAGCGAGGTCCCGGGGCCGATCGCTGCGATGTCGATGCCCTGCTCCTCCACCAGCTCGAGGAGGTAGTCGAGGTTCGCGCGCGAGATCGTGCCCTCGCTCGTCTCCTCGAGCGGGATGTAGACGACCTCACTGCACCTAGCGGCCACGTACGGCACGACGGACTTCGGTGCCGCGAGCCTCGAGTACCCGCCCCCAGCCCTCAGGAAGGAGTAGGCGACGTAGTAGGGGGCGCCGTAGTAGTAGCGGGCGCCGGCGACCGCGAGCAGCTTCCCGAAGGTCCCCTTATGCCCCCACTTCACCCTCTCCGGCGGCTGCAGGGGCTTGTTCAGCTCCACCTTGATCTCCTCGCTCTCGAGGAGTTGACGGGGGTAGGAGAGGGGGGAGACGTAGAGCCTCCCGCAGTAGTGGAACCCGGGGTAGAGGATGTTACCGATCTTTGGTAGGCCGAAGGTCACCGTGGCCGCCGACTTGACGGCGGAGCCCATCACCCTACCGCTGTCCGCGTCGATGCCCGAGGGGATGTCGACGCTCACCACCGGCTTCCCGCTCCCATTGATCAGCTCGATAGCCTCCCTGTAGAGGCCCCTAACCTCGCCCCTCAGCCCCACCCCGATCAGGCCGACGATGGCCACCGTGCACCAGTCGAGCGCCTGCCTGAGTACTTCCAGCTCCTCAACCCCCCTCACGTGGTGGATGGGGAGCCCCAGCCTCGCTGCGAGCTCGTAGTTCCTCCTAGCCGGCTCCGGGTACCGCGAGGGGTCCCCCACGACGACCACTCTCACTTCGACGCCCGCGGCGTGCAGCCTCCGAGCCGCTACGAGCGCGTCGCCGCCGTTGTTTCCGACGCCTGCTACAACAGCCACCCTCTGAGCTGAACCGAAAAGCTTCATCACGACCGCGTAGACGGCGGTTCCAGCGTCCTCCATCAGAAGGAGGGGGTCGATGCCGTACTCATCCGACGCCCTCGCGTCGATCCTTCGAGCCTCCTCCCCTCTACAGACTTTGAGTACAAGCACGTAAAGAAAGCGCGATCGATGCTTAAAACGCTTTACCTGTACCCTACTGTTAGCTGCCTTTTCTCGATTACGTCTCTGTGTTCTCGGAGGAGGTTGAAGAGGGCTGTCCGTATGGCTTCACTCCGGTTGTTGAAAACGCCAATCTCCACCAATCGATCCAAAGCCTCCAACAAAGCCTTCGGCACGTGGAAACTCACAATCTGAGTGCGAGGCTCAAAACGAACTTCGAGGTTTTTCGCCCTCTTGGCCATGCTCTCACCTTGGCGGTAGGGGTTCAAGAGGGTACTCCTCCACCCAGTGGTTAATAGCGGGGTAATAAGCCCCTAATGACTGCTGTAGTTTCGCGGTGTGTTCCAGCGTGATACCCCAGTTCAAACTCGTTAGCGCGCGCTGATCGTGAAACCCGCAGCGGTGGAGGGCGATAGAGCCAATCCAGCGGGTTCAACCTAGCCTCCCGCTTCCCTGAGGATCTCAGAGATGAGTCTGATCCTTTCTAGGTCCGCGGGTGGCGGGAGCTCGTCCGAGATGCCCAGGATGAGCCTACCTTTGAAGAGCTCGATCAATCTCTCGACGAACCTCCTCAGAAGATCCCTCTCGATGTGCGGTAGGAAGAGGAGGTACGGTACGCCGTCCAGGACGACCATATCGCCCAGCTCGCGCTTAGCTTCCTCTAAGGTGAAGTCGCCGGCCGGTTTCGGCGTTAGCGCTTCCACGCCGTCAAGCCCCGTCTCTCTCAGTAGAGGTAGCAGCTTTCTCGCGTACCCGTCCACATGTATATGCACGTACTTGCCGAAGCTGTGCAGGTAGTCTGCAGCTTCCCTGTACACCGGCACGCAGTACCTCTTGAAGAGCTCCGGAGAGGTGATTCTGGCGTCGATGTTCTCCCCCAGGTTGAGCACCCTCATTGGAGACTTCGCCAGCTCCCTGTAGAACTCCCAGTTGTGCTCGTTGATGACGCCCATGAGCTCCTCCGTCCTACGCTTCTCGAGCCTAAGCAGCCTCGCCGTCGTGGGGATCCCCGCCCAGTCGAGGAAGAGGGCTTGAAGGGGGCTGTGCGGGAAGAAGAAGGTTACAAAGCCTCGCGTTCCCACCCTCGCTCTGAGTCGCTCGTAAGCAGCGTGATCGAACTTGACTTTAACGCTCTCGAGCACGTATTCCAGCGGCTTAAAATCGCCTACCCCCTTAATGGGATACTCGAGGGTTTGCGCGGAAAGCCCGTAGAGGTCGTAAGCGACAACCCTTCTCAACGTACCGTAGGGGGTGATGGCAAGGTGGAGCTCTCTCCTCTCGCCGATCCTCTCCACCCTGAACTCAACACCTTCATACTCCACCTTTACGCAGCTCTCAACGTAGTAACCGCTATAGCAGCGCCAGGTAGCACCCCACCGCTCACAAATGTCGGGCAGATCCAACCCCTCGTACTCTCGCGGCAGTGTTCCAGCGCGCTTGTTGAAGTGGTACCAGTACTCGTGACGGATGTTGAAAGGCACCTGCGATGCTGCCCCCTCAAAAACGGATACCAGGAGCTCCTCCAGGCCGTTTCCCACGCCGTGTTTGACGAAGAGACGCGTAATAAGTGTTCTCCCGGAAAACTGATGCTAGCTTCCAGCCGCAATGGAAAGGACTGAGGCTGAGCGTAGGCCAAAGCCCGCTTGCGCGTTTCCCGTAGACCGGGGAACTCAGGCTGCACTCTCTCAGCGGATTTCAGGTTTAACACCCCTTAGCTCGAGCAGCCGTAGTAGGGTCTGAAAATGCTCCTCGCTGCCCACTGGCACTGAGATCACGGGTGGAGTTCCACCGACTATCGTGACCCACCCGGGCTCCCTCCGCTCGATCGTGAGCTTCCGCGCGCTAGGCAGGCGGTACGGCGGCATGTAAACCTCTGCCTGAATCTCAGCGACCCCCTTCTCCCAAGCCTCCAAGACTGCTGCGTAACCCTTGTCGGCGATGTACACGACGCCACCCCCAACAGTCTCGAACGCGAGGAGGAGGGGTAGCTCCTGCTGGGAGCCGTTGGCGGGAGCACTACCGGAAAAAGGTGCAGGAACCGTTAGAACCGTCTTCACCGAAGCTTTAACTCTCTTCCGCTTCGCGAGCCTATCCTCGAAATCGACTGTGCACATGAGTACTCTTACAACGGACTCGAAGAAGCTCTGATTCCTTAGGCAGGCCTCCATCAACCCGTTAACGCACTGTTCCAAGTCCACTCGCTCCTCCACGGGCAACTGGTGATAGCCTGCAGATAAGGCTTCCGTCCGGGCCTAGCCACTTACTGACTCTCAGGTGAAGGATCCGCGCTTGAAATCGCCGTACCGTTCAGCTAGAACAATACCCTGCTGCGGTTGCGGGGGAAAGCACGCCCAAGGGGGCGCGTCAGCCGGTTTGGCACTCTTCACCCTTTCCACTGCTTCGCAGGCGTTCGTCACCCGCGCCCACCAAAACTTCTCCCGCAGGCTTTAAGGGTTAACTCGCGCCAGGCTCCGACTCGCCCTTTACAGGCGATCCCCACCCAGCATGGTTCAACTCGAATACATGTTGGCTAAGCAATCGAGCATCCCTTTTCCGATTTTTTGAAGCTCCTCTTTCGCACAGTTAGCGGTAGGTTTAAAAGGGTTCAACAGGCAAAGCCCCTGCCAGGGAACTGGCTGGAATGGGATAAATGGAGGAATATGGGAGTGAGAGAAGAAGGGGTCCGCGAAGACCGCGTAGAGGTCCTCCACGTCAAGCTCCTCTCGAGAATCTTGAAGTCGGTGAGGAGCTTACGCTCCGCATCTTCGGCGTGAGCCGGCGTGGCGATGGAATGGGGAAGGCGAAGGGCTACACGATTTTCGTGCCCAACACGAAGGCTGGTGACGTGGTTAAAGTCCGCGTGACTAGGGTTTGGGCGCGCTACGCTACAGCTGAGGTCGTAGGGTCGGAGTAGGCAATCCCCCAATTTAACTTAAAGTCTTTTTCTTGCGGTGCGTAGCTTTATATTAAGGCTGGCAGAGGACGTTGAGGGCGCATGCCTCGATCGAGACTGGCCCTTACGGCAGCGTATGCGGTTCTCGCAGCATCGATAGCAGCCAGCAGCTTGACGAGCACAGCCGGTGCTGGCGGCCTGCCCAAGCTTCACCTCGATTCACGGCTCCTCCCCCTTGCGCTGCTCGTAGCCGCAGCCCTCGTGGTTCCCCTCTTCGCGGAAGGGTTCAAGGAGCTGTTCAAGCAGGCCTTGAAGCGTAGAAGGAGGGGTCCCTGGTGGCTGCTCCCTCTCGCCGTTCTGCTGCAGCTCGCCTTGATAGTATCACCCTTAATCCTACTCATCGGCCTCGCAGGTAGAATCGCGCCGAGGCAGCCTGAAGCTCCCGAGCCTCCAGTCCAGCAACCCGACTCAACGGGGGCTCAGCAACCAGACCAGGGCGGCGAACCCGGTGAGGGGGGAGAAGCGGGCGGCAGCTACCCATCTGAGGAAGCATCGGAAGCTTTGCCCTCCTCGAGCTGGCCTCTGGGAGCCGTAGTTGGCGTGCTCCTCACCCTCTTGGCCGTCGTAGTCGCCTACGCAGCTGTCAGCGCTTGGATCGAGTCGCGTAGCCCGCAGCCGACCGAGGAGCAAATGGACGCCGGCGAGCTGGAGCTGCTCGAAGCGACGCAGGAGGCCATCCGAGAGGTCGAGGAAGGCGGGGATCCTAGGGGGGCTGTCGTCTCCTACTTCCTCAAGCTGTGCAGGCTCCTTCGGGAGAGAGGCGTCCCCGTGAGCGAGGAGATGACAGCCAGGGAGGTGGCTCGCGCAGCGCTGAGGCACTTCGAGAGGCTGGAGCCAGCCCCGCTCGAGAGGCTCGTCAGGCTGTTCGAGGAGGCGAGGTACAGCGACCACTACATAGATGAGGGGATGAGGAGAGTCGCGCTCACCTGCTTCACCGCGATCAGGGATTCGCTCGCGGGTGGCGCGGTTGAGGGTTAAGCGGATCATAGCTACCGCGGTAGCCATCGCTGCGGCTGCAGCTCTAGCCCACCTGCTGTCCGGCTACTCGATTGAGATCGCCTGGCTTGTCGCCCTCGCCATCCCCCTCGCCGCTCTCGCGAGGATCATCATCGATCTCTCGGGCTTCCAGCCCCCCTCTGTGAGGCACGCATCCTCGAAGCCGCTGATCAGGGTCCTCAGCGACATCGTCGCAGGGCTACCCGAGACCGAGAACTCGCTGAAGCTCAGATTGAGGGAGCTGCTCATTCGAAGGCTAGCCGCT
>JAVYQJ010000042.1 GCA_038731975.1 Thermofilaceae archaeon
ACTGGTGGAGGCAGGCGCCCGCGGTGCTGCAGCCGTACGACCTGCTCAGCAAGAGTCTACCTCTCAGCTACGGCTTCTACTACAACGGCTTCGAGGACGTAGCCCTGGTTTGGGTTCAGCCGAACCTGAGGTTCGTGATAGCCGGCTACTACGGGATGGGAGAAAGAGCCGCGCTGAACAGCATGCTGCTGCTTACAAACTCCACGTTAGATAACACGGAGGGTTACGGCTTCTCCGGTAAGCCGGGGCAGACGATAAGGCTCCCCGCCACAGCTTACTTGGCTGCAAAGGACTTCTACCTGGTCTCCTACGGCAGGTACAGGGTATTCCTGGAGCGGCACGTGGGGAGCCCCAGCGCTGACGAAGCGCTCAGCAAGGCGAGAGAGTACCTGGATAAAGCCGAGAGGGCCTTCAAGGCCCGAAGGTACAGTGAAGCGTACGCCTACTCGCTCGTGGCGAGGGCCTACGCGTACAAAGCCTACATCACCGATGTGATGCCCCTGGTAAACGACGCTGCCCGCTCAATGCTCTACATGTTCCCGCTGGCGGCCTTCGCCGCCTTCTTCATCGAGAAGGTCTTCATCCACAGCGAGGGTGTGCGCAGGATCGTCGTGATGGTTGCGGTGGCGGCAGTGCTGATCTGGCTCTTCTCACTTATACACCCGTCCTTCGCGATAATCAGCAATCTCTCTCTCGGCCTCATAGGTTCGCTGATCACGATAATCCTGCTCATCACGCTCGTAATGCTGGGCTCTGAGGGCGAGACCCTCCGCAGCGCCATAGAGCGTAGGGTGCTGGGCGTTCACAGGGCGGAAGTCAGCAGAATGGACACGGTGATCACAGCTTTCTCGATGGGGAGCGAGTACATAAGGCGCAGGCCCTTGAGGACCGCGCTAATGCTGGCCACGATCATCGCGATGGCTATCGCCCTCACCTCCTTCACCTCTCTGATGCCGACGAGGGTCACGCTACCAGTCGTCCGCCACGGCTACCAAGCGACCATCGATGGGATCCTGGTGAAGAACGGGCGCGGCGTTCCGCCAGCCACGCTGAACAAGGACATCGTGAACGTGGTAGCAGTGATGGCAGGCCCCCGCTACGCGGTTCTACCGAGGGCTTGGGTGTACCCACCGGTCGATAGGGGCATTTCGCAAGTGGCCTTCAGGGTGGTCAGCGAGAAGGGCTTGAATGCCACCGTTGCCGCGATCGTGGGGATAACCGCCGCTGAGTACAGGCTGCTTTACGCGAACTTCACCAGCGGCGCGGGCCTACTGTCGGATGACGGCAACTACGCCATTATCTCCAAGGCCCTCGCCCAGAACCTCAGCGTGACGCTGGGAGAAAGCATATACGTTCTCGGGCAGGAGTTCATAGTCACTGGGATCATTGAGTCCCCCGAGGCTTTCGATAGGATCGTGGAGGCGGACGGCTACAACTCTATGCCGGCCGACCCGATGTTCTTCCAAACCCTCGCCAAGGACATAGCCGTCTCGCTGCAGGCGGGGGCGTCTCCACCCAACCTCGGCGTATCAAGGGTGATCATAGTACCCTTCAGGAAGGCTCTTCAGCTGAACGGCTACGTGGCCAGCATAGCTGTCGTACCCTTGCAGAAGACCTCCTTCGATGACCTCTTCAACACGGTGCGCGAGCTAGCTTACGGTCTAGACACGACGTTGTGGTTCGCCGACAACGGTCAACCCTACACCTCCTCGACGTTCACCACGATCGCTGTCGGCGGCTGGGAGATGGTTGTTACCTTGTTGATCATCGGATCCCTCAACGTGGCCATCATGGTGCTGGGCAACCTCAAGGAGAGGACCAGGGAGATCTACGTCTTGAGCGCCGTCGGATTATCGCCGGTGGGCGTCACGGTCTTCTTCGTCGCAGAGGTCCTGGTTTACGTGACTATCGGCATCGTCCTCGGCTACTTGCTGGGGTACCTCACTACGGCCGCCATGATGGGGCTCGGCGCTCTCCCACCGCAGCACATCTTCAACTTTGCTTCAGCCTTCACCATAGTTGGGTCGCTTGCCATCATAGGGGCTGCCCTCGCCGCGGTCGCCTACCCATCCTACCTGGCAGCCCGCCTCATCACGCCTTCGCTGGAGAGGAAGTGGAAGCCACCGACGAAGCCGAGAGGCGACGCGTGGGAGATCCCGCTGCCCATGAGCGTCCCCTCAGAAGCTGAAGCGCGCGGCGTGCTCGCCTACCTGTACGAGTACTACAGCGGGGCGGGCGCGGTGAAGGAGGGTGTCCACGTGGTGAGGGAGCTCTCGAAGCCCGACTACCAGGCTAGAAGCCTCTCGATGGTGGTAGCTCTAGCGCCCCTCGAGGCGGGCGTCCAGCAGAGCGTGACGGTGGAGGCGTTGTACGATAGGGGTGCGAACAGGCACGTCTTCCTCGTCCACCTGAAGAGACTGTCCGGCCCCGATAGGCCTTGGGTCGACGGGAACTACCGCTTCATCGACGATCTGCGTAAGCAGATGCTCATGTGGAGCTCCCTACCTGCGCAGGAGAGGAGGCGCTACATTGCAGCAGCTTCGTCGTAGCTTCGCTCAGCACCCGCTTAAACAAAGCCGCCAGTTGGCAGTTTTTCACTATTTTCTGGGGCATCTTAGGCGAGCCGTAGAGGAACTGCGCTCTATAGCACCAGGCGAGTCTACCCGGCTCCCGTAAATGTTCTCTAATCAGCGTGGCGATGTAAGCGGACATGGGGGCCCCCGAGGCAACGAGGAATGTTTCCATGAAGCTGGTGGGGAGAAGCTCCGGGAACACTTCGATAAGGTTCGGAGAGGCTGCGTGCAAGGATTCAATGAGGCTCTCGCGCCCCTTCAGGTTGGATGCTAGAGAGAGGTCGTAGTCGAGCGAGCCTACAACGCGTTCGAGCATTCTCAGCTCCCTCCACGGTTTCCACACGAACGATTTACGCAGTAGCCCTTTAAGCTCCACCTCAAAGGACCATGATAGCATCCTTCTGAGAGCGTCTCCGAGCGGGCGGCAATCCGCCTCAACTTCGAAGATGCCGATAATCTCGATCTTCCTATCCAAGCTCATTTGGAGCCTCCTCAGGAGGACCAAGAGGCTCGCATCGGAGATGGTGACCCTAAGCCCCCTTTGATCCTCTTCTACGCGCGCGCCGGAGGATTCGAGCATCCTCGCAGCAACGTCCTTCCAGGACACGCGCTTCTCCCCGTACCTAGCTTATAGATTTTCTCGCGGCCTCCAGCTCAACTCTACTGTCGAGCGCGTCGAGGCAGAGCGCGAGAAAGTTCGTGATGAGAGCTAGCGGCACGCTTCCAAGGATGCGGGCCGGCTCGTAGCTGGAGAAGAAGTTCGCGTAGAGCAGCGTGAGCTCTCTCGCGGCCGGCAGATCGCCGGTGTTGAAAGCGTCAACTGCGAGCTGGAAAGCCCTCTTTAGAACATGGAACAGGTTCGCATCCAACCGCTCGCCGTACTCTCTCAAGTACATGGCCAGCTGCGTGAGGATATCACCCATCCTCTCCAGCGTCTTCCCGTAGTGCAGCAGGGGGTGTATGTCAGCTGCCCCCCTAAGCCCCAGCTCCCGGGCTAGGTGGGGTTCGCGGAGGCAAATCGAGGACTGGCGGACTAGCAGGAAGTAGAACTTGTCGAGCTCATCATCCCTCTCAACAACCCTTCCTAGCAGCTCTACACTCCCACCCTTCGAGTAAGCGGCTAAATCGTCTAGAGAGAGCTGCACCAGCTCAGCCATCCTGGAAAGAATCCTCTCGAAGCTCAAGCCGGCGTGATCGAGCACCACCCCCAGGGTCACGGAACCCGTACACTCGGAGATCACTTCCACGCCGCTCAGCCTCCTCACGATCCTGTGCACGGCCCTCAGCGCCGAGTTCGGTGCAGTCACCCTCATGACGTCGTAGCCGGCCTCGTACAGCGCGATGATCCCCCTCTCCACCTCAGCCTCGCTCCCGTCGGGCAGGTTAAGCTCGGCCACCACCCTCCCTCCAGCACTTCCGCCCACCCCACCCGGCTTAACCAGGAGAGAACCGTCTGGGAGCTCCTCGATTGCTACTCTAGAGCCCTTACCTAAGCCCACCCTCACAGCCCACTTCTTCGGGAGCGCGACGGCCAGAGTGGAGTACCCAACCTGCTGGACCTTCCTCACGTAAACGCGTGAGGCCATAGTAAATAGAAAAGGGATGGGTATTTATAGAATACTGAGAGCCGGCTTAACAACCGGGTTCCAAGGGTGTGGGGCAATGGCCTGGAAGGAGAAGCTCGAGCGCGCCCCCCTAGCTCTGAGCCTAGACGATGTGCTGCTCGTCCCCCAGTACTCGGACGTGAACCTCGACGAGATCGACGTCAGCACGAGAGTCTCGAGGCGGCTGAGGCTCCGGATACCGATCATCAGCTCTCCCATGGACACCGTTACTGGCAGGGAGATGGCACTGAGGCTGGCGGAGCTCGGGGGGTTGGGGGTCCTCCCGAGAAACATGGAAACCTCGGCTGCGGTATCGGTGGTGCGGGAAGCCCGCGAGCGCGGACTACCAATAGCGGCTGCGGTCGGCCCCTTCGACGATGAGAGGGTGAAGGCCCTCGTTGACGCGGGGGTGAGCATGATCGTGGTGGACTCGGCGCACGGGCACAGCCGCAACGTCATCGAGGCGACGCGCAGGTACAAGGACTACGGTGTGGAAGTGATGTCGGGGAACATCGTCACGGGTGAAGCGGCTAGAGCGCTGATCGACGCTGGTGCGGATGCCCTCCGCGTGGGGATCGGCAGCGGCCACGCTTGCACAACCAGGGAGGTGGCCGGCGTAGGAGTACCCCAGCTCACCGCGATCTCCTGGGTGGCTGAGGTCGCCCGCGAGGCTGGTGTGGGTGTCGTCGCGGATGGCGGCATCGAGAAGCCCGCTCACGTGGTTAAAGCGCTGGCTGCGGGGGCTGACGCGGTTATGCTGGGATACCTGCTGGCGGGCACGGATGAAGCGCCCGGCGACGTCGTGGAGATAGAGGGGAGGAAGTACAAGCCCTACAGGGGCATGGGGAGCAGGGGCGCCCTAGCCTCGGGTTCGGCGCGCTACGGCTCCTTCAAGCGCGTCCCAGAGGGGGTGGAGGGCTACGTCGAGTACAGGGGCCCGGTGGAGCGGGTGGTGGACGTGCTAGTGAACGCGCTCAAACAAGGGATGGGCTACGTCGGGGCTAAGAGCCTGGACGAGCTGAGGAGGAAGGCCGTGTTCGTCAGGATCACCGAGGCTGGGCTCTACGAGAGCTCGCCGAGGGGCATGATCGTGACTCGGTGGCTGTAATGGACGTTGAAGCGGGGACTCTCCTAACCCCTGAGGGCGTGAGGGAGAGGGCGAGATTGAAGCTCGAAGGGGCGGGCTCGCTGTACGTAGAGACGGTAATCGCGCCGGGCTTCGCCGATGCTCACGCCCACCCCCAGGTCGTGGACGTCGGTGAGGGGGTGTGGAGCAACTCGTACGAGTGGATGAGTAAGCGCAGGCTGAGGGTGGACGAGGCCGCGCTGAGGGCCGACATCGACTTGTCATCGAGGCTGGCCGAGGCTTCGATGCTCAGAGCCCTCCTCGAGGGCGTGACCCTGATGGCGCTAGTGGGCAGAGCCGAAGCGAACCTCCTAGCCTACAGGAGGATGCCGGTCAAGCCGAGGGTCGTCGTGATGCCCACGATCCTCGACGTAATGAGGGGTTGGCCAACAACCTGGAGCGCGGCGAACCTGGTGATATCGCTCTCCCACCTCGACAGCCGCGTCCCGATGGGGCTCTTCGTCCACTCCCTCGGAGGCGTCTCGTCCAAAGCCCTGAGAGCGGCCTACGTCACGGCGAGGAGCTTCAACCTCCCCTTCGGACTCCACCTCAACGAGGGTTTGGACGAGCTCCACCAGCTTGTCACCCTCCTCGGCTTAAGGGAGGGGGAGGACAGCGGCATAATCGCGGTCCACTGCATCGTCGACGGCGACTTCGAGAGGTACGGGATCAGGGTGGTGCACTGCCCCCTCTCCAACCTGAGGCTGTACGGGAGAACCCTAGCTGACCCCACCAAGGTAGACGCGTTGGGCAGCGACTGGCCCCTCCTGCTCGGCAGCGCCCTCTCAACCTACAGGGGGGCGGTGAGGGTCCACGGGAAAGAGCACGCGAGCCTCCTGCTCGCGAAAGCCACCTGGGGCGGCTACGAGGTCTACGGTGTGCCTTGGAGCGGAGATTGGGTCGGCTTCGACGAGCCTCTCGAGAGGGTATTGAAGGGGGAGGCTGAGCCGAGCTTCGTCGCGGTGGCCGGCAGGATAGTCGTGGAGGAGCGACGGCTTCTCAGCTACGGCTACGACCGCAGCGACGTGGACAGGCTGGTGGATGAACTCGTAAAGCTAGCGATAGAAAAGCATCCGGCCGAGACCGTTATCCAGCAGGCATAAGCACAAGGTTTTTACGCGGTTGGAGGGTTGAGCCGCTGTGGCCCTGAGAATAAAGGGTCGCGGGGACATCGTGCGATGCCCGCAATGCGGCCACCGATTCAGCGTATCGTACTCGCGAGCTTTCGCCTGCGGTGGCTGCTTCCGGGCGAGCTTCAGCTGCGAGTACGTCAAGTGCCCCGCTTGCGGGTACGAGTTCGCTACGAGGAGCTAGGCTGGCCGGCCCTGCCCCCAGAGCTCCATGAAGTAGCCCTCAACCTCGCTCGCCAGCTCCTCGGAGCACACTAGCACGGATAACTCGTTGTTGCTGGACAGCGCGGCTTCCGTCCAGTTATGGCTCCCGATGACCGAGCACCTTCCGTC
>JAVYQJ010000043.1 GCA_038731975.1 Thermofilaceae archaeon
CCTTCACGCTCGGCACCGGAGTGAGACCTGCAAGCTTGAACTTGTCAACCTCCCTCCCCGAGTAGCGGCCGCAGATCCAAACCTTCTGAAGGAGGTCGAAGGTCGGCACGTTGACAACGAACTCGCCAACCTCCCGAAGGTTTGAGAAAGTGTGCCTCTGCGGAGCGACACTGAAGGCTACGTACTTGGGGTCAAAGCTGATCGGCATGAAGAAGGAGAACGTGGCAACGTTCGGTTTACCGCTACCATCGCACGTGGTGATCAGCACGGTGAGCCTGGGATACAACAGTCGACTGATCCGGTGCGACACGGGTAAGACGGCCCGTTTCTCTTTCAAAAGCTTTTTGCAGGGAAAGGCAAAATAGGGGGTGGGGTAAGGGGTACGCGTGAAGGACTGCATCTTCCTAGTGGCCCTCTCCGTAGCTGTGCCGCTCTCCTTCATAGCAGCTGCCGCCCTGCTGGCGGGCTGGTTCAACATCGTAAACAACGCTTTGAGCGACTTGGGCCACGCGACGAGGAGCAACGTTGCCCCCCTCTTCAACTTCGGATTGAGCGCTGGCGGCGCCCTCCTCATCGTTGTCGGAGTAACCTGTGCCGCGGCGAAGTCGAAGCTCATCGGCTACACGCTCGCGGCCTCCGGCTTCATCCTCATCCTGATCGCGGTTTTTGACGAGGTTTACGGCCGACTCCACTTCTACGTCTCAGTGGCCTTCTTCGTCTCCCTCGCAGTACTGCTAGCCGAGTACGCAGTCCTAAAGCGGGGAGTCAGAGCCGTGCTAGCGTCGCTCGCCATCATAGTCGGAGTCGCCTCGTGGGTGCTCCACCTGTACTACGGGATCCCGCCGGGAGCAGCGATACCGGAGCTAATCTCGATTGCCGTCGCATCGCCCTTCTACATCGACTTCGTGCTGGGTAAGGGCGGGGAGTAGCTCAGCTTATCTTCCGAGGTTGCGGGTCCACCCCCGGAGCAGCAACTGTTTATTAGCGTTGAAGGCTTCTCAAAAGCGTGGATCTCAGCTGCGTCGCTGAGGAGCTTGGCGGTGAACTCGTCTCGTGCAAGAGGCTGGGTGGGCTTGCGAACGAAGCGTACCGACTGGAGGTTCGCGGGAGTGGGGGCATCGCACGCTACGCCGCTAAGGTCTACTTCGGCCGCGATGCGAAGCTAAAGGCTGTTAGGGAGTACTCCCTCTACGCTGTCGCCCCCTCCTTTGGGCTGGGGGCGCCTAAGGTTGTCCTCAAGGACTTCGAGGGGCGCTTAGTAGGCCGCCCCCTCCTTGCGTGGGAGTGGATCGAGGGGGTGAAATGTGAGGATCAATTGAAGAAAACCCTGTTGACGGCTAGGCTCGTTGGGGCGGGGCTAGCCCGCTTCCACGAAATCCCGTACGAGAGGGTGAACGTTGCTCCGCCCGCAGAGGGGTTCTGGATGAGGGAGATCGAAAGCGTCAGGTTCCTGCTAAAGCTCTCCAACCTGAGCGTCCACCCCAGCCTTCTGCAGCCTCCGGAATCGGAGGAGGTGGCGCTACTTCACGGCGACTACAACCCGGGGAACCTGCTCCTCTCGAGTGGGAAGCTCTACGTGATGGACGCGGAGAGCTTGAGCGCGGGCGACCCGCTCTACGACGTCGCGTACGCCTTCGCCTTCCTCTGGGCGAGCAACGTTCGCGCCGCTGAGAAGTTCGCAGCGGAGTACTTCGCTCTAACTGGGCGGGAGACGAGGGGGTTGGCCAAGCTGGTTAGGCTGGTGGCCCTGAAGCTGTACTGCATGCTATCCTTCCCCGCGATGAGGAGCTACTTGCGTTGGAAGCTGGGTGCCGCATACCCGCTCGCGGAGCTGCTCTTCCTCAACAGGTTCAGGAAGCTGCTCCTTGAGCTTTCACAGCCGGGCGGGCTGCTGGTCGGCGAGTAGCACGTTGGCTGGCCGCTAGAGGGGTTGGATCGGAGTAAAGCTTACCTGACTCGAGAGGGGTGGTTCCGCGCAGTGATCGAGAGGGTTGCGGAAATCCTCGCGCGCTCGCTGAAGCTCAACTTCAAGCTGGAGGGTGGGTACGCGCTGCTGTTCGACGGGGCTGGCCGCATCCAGCTCTACCTGTTCGAGAGGGAGCCCTTGCCCCGGCTCGGCCTCTTCGGCTACTACGCCGCGCACTTCATCGAACTCTGGGAGGGGGAGAGGCTGCTCGAAGGCTACAGGGAGGTTGTCGAAGGCGATGCGCTCATGGCTGCAGCAGCCAGAGTGCTTCTGGGCGTCGGCGAGCCGGTCGTAAGGGTTGGCAGAGTGAGGGGCAAGTACGGCGACCCCCACGTCTCGAAGTTCTTCGAGACAAGGAGGTTTCAGATCATCAGGGAGGTCGTGCAGGTTGGGACCGCTTCAATCCCACCCCGCATCGCACCCGGGGATTACGCGTGGGACCTGCCGGATGAGGTCTGCAGCGGCGGCGTAGTCGGCTACCTCGACGGCTTCTGGGTAACCTTCACCAGCGGGAGGATCGGCTTCGTGAGGGGTTTGAGCGTCTACAGGGATTGCAGGATGGTAGCCGGACGGGCAGAGTACGAGTCGATGGGCGACCTGGAGGAGCGCGAAATCAGCGGCTTAAGGCTCAAGAAGATCCCCTACCGGCTCGCCGTCTCCCTCCTCAACGCCAGCGAAGCTGAGTGCTGCGGATTCAAGGTCACGGAGATGTACGGGCCAGAGAGCTGGGAAACCCCATTGTGGAAGAAGGTGTACGACCGATTCGAGGTCGTCCTCCGCCCCCTACTCTTCCAGCGGTACGAAGAATCCTGCACAGACGCTTGATTAAGCGGGAGCGCGCTCTCGTGTAAGCAGCGGCCACCGTAGCGCCTCGAAAAGAAGCGCTGCCGCGGATCATTCGGCGCACCAGGCTGGAACAACGGGTTTCGCGAGCTCGTTGTGGTCTCAACCCTCCAGCACTCGCTTGACCTACGCTCCCCTTGTGCACCTTCACCTGATTGGGTACCTCCCGTACTTCCTGCCGACTTCAAGCATCGCCAGGTAGTTCTCCAGTTTCACGTAGTTTGCCACGCTGTTACCGCAGCCCAGCGCGTAGCCGCCACCGGGAGCGCACTTCCGGAGTACCTCCTTGACGTACTCGACGAAGAGGTCCGTGGGCATCCTTGCGAGCTTGTCCATGTCCACCCCGCCCAGCAGCGCGATTCTATCGCCGTAGAGCTCCTTGTACTCGGTCACCGGGTAGGCAGCATCCTCGAAGGAGTGCTTCGCGTCGATCCCCACGTAGCTGATCAAGTCCTCCATGATCACCTTCAGGTTACCGCAGGAGTGGAGGATGAAGGGCTTCCCGCAGCGGTGCACGGCGTCCGCGCACCTCTTCTGCCACGGGAGGACCAGCTCCCTGAGGGCGTTGGGCGAGATCATTGGGCCGCTCCTGAAACCCATGTCGTCGCCCATCGTCAGGGCACCGACCCTCTCGCACTCGGCGGCCGCCTTGCAGAGCTCCTCGAGAACGCGGCCCACCCTCTCGAAGAGCTCCCTCACGAAAGCACGATCCCTGTAGAGAGCCCTCGAGAACGGTGCAAAGCCCATCAGCCAAGTCACATTCTCAAAAACGCCGCCGGGGGTTAACGGGATGAAGGCCATTCGCTCCGGCAGCAGTCTGGAGACGACGCCGTAGTAGACCATGAACGTCTCAACAACCGCGCTCGGATCGGGCCACGGGTAGTTCTCCAGGTCCTCGCGCTTCTCTATCGTACCTCTGAACTCGTCGTTCCAGGCCCTCTTGGGCCTGCGGAGCGGCGCGGTGTCGTCGGCCAGCAGCACGTTAGTCCGTGGGAAGGGGGTCGGTATGGACAGCGTGACGTAGTCGTAGCCTAAACCACCGTAGAAGCGCACCAGCACCCTCACGTTGTGCTCAACCGTTCTCAAGAGCTTGGCCCTTCCATCGGGAGAGCTCAACTCGGATACTGCCTCGTGGACGCTCGCTGGCCCCGGCGCCAGTTTTTCACCCGTTAGAGCCTCGACAACCTCCGCGTCGGCGTAGAGGTCGTAAAAGGGGACCCTATCGGGAGGCTCCTCGAGGTGAAGCACCGAGAGAAGCCGCTCAAAGTTCGACTCCGACACGAATTAGATTGGGGGAGCACAGTTAAAACCCTTTGGTGGGATCCCCAAGCTGAGGGATGAGGCACGTCGAGCTGAACCGTGATGCGATTGGTCTTTGCTGACAACCGCTCGCGCTTGAAGGTCTGCGCTTGGGCTCACTCGAGCTTTACCGCATCACTCAACTTGCTCGCTGCTACGCTCAGCGTAACGTAGTCGCCGACCCCCTTGACGTGGGTCGGGCTCACCGAGCCTCGCGGTCTAAGGGAAAAGCGTACCCCGATCGCTCTGGCGGCGTCACGGCTTAAGCGGAGGACGAGCTTCGTGACAACCCAATTCTCGATCTCGAGGTCCTCGATCCGGCCGATGCTCACCCCGTCCTCAGTGACAACCTCCTTCCCTATTATGTCCTTCACCCGCACGATCAATCCGCCCGCCTACGAGAGACCTTCTCAACGCTTAAAAGTTGCGTGGAGGGGGGAGTACATGCGAAGCTTGTTTAGCGATGCCAGGTACGCCTACGAGCTCGCCCTGCGCTTGTCCTCTGAGCCGCGCTTCACGGGGAGCGAGGGTGAAGCTAGGGCGCGCGAGCTGGTCGTGAGGGAGCTGTCCAGCATGGGCTACGACGTCAAGCTGGAGCCCTTCAAGGTGAAGGTGTACGAGATTCGGAGGGCGGAGCTGGAGGCCCTCGAGCCCGAGCGGCGCAGCGTTGAGTGCGCCGGTGTGGGCTTCAGCGGCGAGACGGGTGAGGAAGGGGTTGAAGGCGAGCTCGTCTACATCGAGGGGGGCGATCCGGCGCTCGTCCCGAGCTCCACGGGCTGGATCGGTCTCGCCTCGGCGAGGCCCGACAAGGAGGGGTGGCGGAAGCTGGCCGGCAGGGCTTTGGGCCTCGTGATCGCCGAGGGCTCGCCCCACAGGCAGCTGAGCCGAGTCGACGTGCCCCACGAGTGGAGGGAGAAGTTCGGCAACCTGCCCGCAGTCTACGTGAGGTACAGCGACGCGCTGAAGATGCTCGAGGCTAAGCGCGCAAGGCTCGTCCTGGTCCAGGAGTACAGGGAGGTGGAGGCCTTCAACGTGGTTGCTGAGAGGCGGGGGTCGAAGTACCCGGATGAGGTCGTGTACGTGACGGCGCACCTCGACAGCGTTTACGGTGTGCGGGGCGCCGTTGACAACGCGGGCGGCTCGGCTCTCGCGGTAGCCATCGCGAGGGCCTTGAGCAACGTCCCCCTCAAGCGGACGCTCCGCTTCGTCCTCTTCAGCGGGGAGGAGCTTGGGCTGCGCGGCTCGCTGGCCCACGTCGAGGCGCGGAAGGATGAGATGAGGAACGCCGTGCTCGTCGTGAACCTGGACGTCCACGGCGGGGCAATGGGGACGACTAGAGCGATCGTCACAGGCTCGAAGAGCCTGCGCCATTCGATCGAGTTCCTCGCGAAGAAGCTGGGAGTAAAGGTGGAGGTGAGCGAGGACGTGATGTCGAGCGACAGCGCGAGCTTCGCGAGGTTGGGCGTCCCCTCAGTCAACGTGTTCCGGGCCAGCGGCGCCAACGCCGGTATGCACACGGTCGAGGACTCGCCCGAGCTGCTGCACCCCTCATCCTTCGAGCTCCCCGGCCTGCTCGCTCTCCACATCGTCAGGGAGGTGGCCGACGCTGAGGAGGTTCCGTTCGAGCGCGAGATACCGGAGGAGGTGAAGAGGAAGGTGGACGACTACTTCAGGAAGAGGCTCGGGATTTTCGAGTAAGCTTAAACAGCAGAGCCGCGACAGCTAGCCCGGCGCCCACCGCAGCGGTTAGCACCAGCAGGACGGTGAACCCCTCCCCCTTCCTCGCCTGAACCTGGGGCCCTCTGGCGGAAGACACTTCAACCTCGATGGTAGCCTCTTCGGTCGCCAGCTGGCCCGAAGCTGACCACGCCTCAACCCTCACCTTCACTAGCCTTCCAGCTGCGACACCCCGCAGCTCGACTCTCTCGCCGGGGCCGATGTAGGGGAGGAAGACAGCGTGAGAAGTGCGGTTGATCGGCAGCGTGTAAGCGTGGAAGCCCGCTGGCTCCACCGCTACCCCCACCGACGCGTTGACCACGGTCAACCGGGCGGCCACGATCGGCTCCTCCCCAACGTTGCTGACGGCCACAACGATGGCATTGCCCTCCCCCGCCAACTCGACTCTAACCCTTGGGGCCTTCCCGATGGGCGGCTCCCAGCCCTTGTAGCGGGCCACGTACTCCCTCGTCATGCGGAGGTACTGGAAGCCGTACTCCCTGCTCGGCTCGATCTCCGTCCCCTCGTGCCACTCGTTCCACGAGCAGATGAGGATCATGTCGGGCTCGCTCGCGATCGCCGCCTCCCACGTCCGCCTGTAATAACCGCCCTCCTCCCTCGCGACGTAGGCGCCGGGCCTTCGGATCTTCCTGTCGTCGTAGCCTGGGTTGACAGTTGCAGCCCAGAGCTTCCTCACAGCCGCGCCCTCCCCCACGCTGATGAAGGACTTGACGAGCCTCGACTGCTCCGCGTACGTGGCCGCGTGGTCCCTTACCCAAATCGGGTTGTACGTGTGCAGCCCGTCGAAGACGGTCAGG
>JAVYQJ010000044.1 GCA_038731975.1 Thermofilaceae archaeon
GGTTAAGGAGAGCGGGAGGTACAAGGTATATCTAAGCAAGACTTACCTCGACATATAGAGGGAAATATCACAGCAGAACCAGACTATAGACCTCCTGATAGTGTTCAACATCTGACCTCCTCCCCGCCCTAAAGTGCGAGGCTTTCAGAAACGGTAACTACTGCAAACTTTAATTATCTATCACGCATTCTGCTAGTTTAAGGTGGGTGTAGTTGAGTGGTTTGTCTCTACCTACTCCTCTCAGGAGGTATGTAGCTAAACACACAAAAAGGAGGAGTAATCTAAGGCACCAGCTGATCCAAGTACTCCAGCTGATCGCATGCGGTGGGAAGATTAGATACAAGGATATAAAGAGGTTCGGTGTTCGGTATCACATAGATAGGATGAGAAAGATCGGTCTCCTCACGCTAGTCCACGAAAACAGAGTCGGATACGTTACTCTCTCCCCGACAGTATTAGCGGTCAACATACGCTCACTTTTACTGAGCTGACCTCCTCCCCGCTCTAAACGGTGAGGTTTTCATAATGGTAAGATGTTCTTTTAACTGTGAGTTTTACCCATATAAATATTCCTATGTGTGTCGTAGTGGGGGTCGTTGACGCGGAGAAGGAGGAGGTTATAACCTTTCTGAAAGATATCTCCAAGTTTCTGACTCCCGCATACCTCGGTATCGGACGCGTTGGTCTGGTTAGAGCCTGGAGTGATGTGGACTTCATACAGCTAAACGCTGTATTCTCGTGGTTGTGTAGAGCCGCTGTACTGACACTCGTGCGGTACCTAGTTCTTACTCTATCGCTCACCGGGATCGGTCTGCTGGTGTTTGCCTCGGTTTACTATCTAGCTAAGGTCTACAGGTACCTCAAGTTCGTCACCCCGATATCGGCTAGGAGGCTCTACACCCCGTTTTCCCTCGTCTTCGCCGGATCCTCGACCATGGTTGGGATGCTGGCACCGTACGTGGTTATGTCCAAGCTCGAGTCCCACCGCGTAGATCTTGGGGCTGTTCGAACAGCTGATACAGTATCGCTGTCGCTTCTAGGTTTGAGCTTCGCGACCCTCGGCTTCCTGCTTTACGCCATAAGTAGGAGGTGGTGGGAGGGTAAAGGGTTCGAGAGGTTCTGCACTCTTCTTTGCCTCCTAGCCGTCTCTCTACCGGTCTACCCGCTTGGCTTGGTGGTCACTCCCCCAACCCTGCTCCTGGTTAGGGGACTCATAACTCGCGCCGTGAACGGAGGGACACCGATGAGTCGCAAGGTCTCCGGTTCTAGTGTGGTTAGGATGTTACTTTGCTCCGTGATCACCTTGGGTATAGCGTCGTCAGTAGTCATACAGAGTAGCCCTCTGATCCACAGCCTACCGACCTGTCCGAGTCAGCTCACAGTAAGTGTAGTTCAAGTCCCCGTGGAGGAAGGTGTTAAAAGAGATGTAGGTTTTCTACTAGTGATCGCTAGTCCAACTGAGAAGACTCTAATCATCAACTACT
Organism: Thermofilaceae archaeon; assembly: GCA_038731975.1. Taxonomy (NCBI): domain Archaea; kingdom Thermoproteati; phylum Thermoproteota; class Thermoprotei; order Thermofilales; family Thermofilaceae; species Thermofilaceae archaeon. Next base: position 1,485 of record JAVYQJ010000044.1, read on the forward strand.
CAACTATATCCCTCACGATAAACGGGTTCAAGCACATGTCGATACCGATGGATGTATTCCACTTCTTCACAGACATATACTCGATCCAGTTGATGTACTGCGATAACTGCCGGCTCCACCTAGCTCCACGCACGACGTCTCTATACATGTACAGGGTAGAGATCGTCGGAAACGAATCGGTTACTCTAACCCTTAACTTCGAAGCGGTGGTCGGCGTATATAGGAGGGACTACGTATACGCGTGCGGAAAATATGTAGAAGGTAACCTCGTAGTGCTAGATTGAAACCTTCCTGGATCTACCCATCACCACTGTTCCCTCCTTATCCGACGATAGAACAGCCGCCAGCTCTACCACAGATTTTATAAGGTTATCGCTGGTTGGATCGAGCTTTACCTTCCTTCCGTCTAGGTACACTCCGTCCTCCACGATCCTGAGCCTATCCCTACGCGCCAATCCAACTACGTAGTCCAGACCTCCGTTGACCTTCTCTAGAACGTAGTCATAAGGAGCCCCGCTCAGGTATGCCAACGAGATGAACAGAGAGAGCACGTCTGGTTCAACCTTCTTCACACCCCACTCAGTATTTAGATAGGTCTTGAGCAACCACACCTTTAGAACGGCTTCCTCGGGCGGCTGATTCTCTCTCCAGTCGACGATCTCGATGAGATCTCCAACAGTTTCATCCAGCTCGCTGTAATTGTACCTGGTGTACAATCTCACTTTCTTGTTCCTCATCTTCTCTAGTCCCTTGTTGATGATGTCGCGTAGGATGCTCTTCATGTCCGTAACTGCGTCGACCTCTCCCGATATATCCGGAAGTTTCCCTAGGTCGGGATCTACGGTGTACTTTCCGTTAAATTCGAATGATACAGACCTAGTTGCTCTATCCGCTCTAACTACATACTCCTTCCCGTTGTCTACTGTTTTAATCGAACTCACGTCGATTTCATCTAGTGTGTTGACTAGGTACTGCGACCCTATGGTCTGCGACATTGATACCATGAGGCTCTGCGGAGCGTAGTACTGAACCGTCATCACGAATCTGGTTCGACCATCCACCTCGTGGTTAGTCTCGACCAACAGCCAGTACATTGTCGAACTCGTAGTTTCTAACGGAGACGGAGCCGGAGACCCTCATGTTTTCTTCTGTGAGAGGATACCTACAGCTCCTCTTGATCCAGCTGGATATTCTGCTGATCTTCAGCTCTATGTCAGACCTCAGCTCTTTTACTAGCTTTTCGACCTTGTAGACATCCTCGACCCTTGGGTTCTTAACGCTAATCTCTACACGGACCGGAGGATTCGAGGGTTCCGTTGTCGAACTGCATGCATGTGTGTGAACCACTAGTACTGGAGTGGTGTGGTATCTGTGGTTGTATGTTACAGTAAAGTGGAGTCCTCCGTGATCGAAGTTAAACAAGTCTGAACAGGTGTTGAGTGATGGAGTGATACTAAACTCGTTCATGAATTTCTCTAGCCCTAGTTCTTCGAGCAATGTTCTGAATGTCCTCTGGTCATTCATGTACAGCCTATCGTGGGTCTTCGGATCGACTTTCTCCCGTACAGGTACCAGTATGCCTTCCCATCTTCCTCGGACACCGTGAGGATGTCTCTTGCGATAAGCTCGTCCAGAGGTATCCATGCGGACACCTTGCAGTCTTCTTCGTACTTCTGGTCGCTAAGGAAGTGCTCGAAAGACATTGGACGCACCCTGTAGCGTCCTCTGTGGCACTCCTTGACGAAGTTCTTCACTAGGTCGAGCTCTTCGCTAGACATGCTCAGTAGCTCTTGCTTGGTAAGCGTGATCCACAGGCTATCTACGTAGTCGTACTCCAGCCTCTCCATCAGGTATTTCTTCAGTATCTCCGCAGACATGGCTAGTCACCCCTTAGGAAGGAAGTGAATGTCTTGGTCCCTATGTACGCTAGCCTGAGGCTGGTGATGTACTTCTCGAGCTCGTTCCTAGCTTTATCAAGGGATTCGACCATTCTTCTGGCCATGGGTAGTTTATTGACTGTGTCGAGCTTGAGCCACAGCGGTCCTCTGGCGACGTCGCCGGACTTCGCCAACCAAGCTTCGGCTATCTTAAACATCCTTTCATCTAGGAGAACCAGCGAGTAGTTGTATTCATGCTCAACCTTGATTCCCACGTACTTTGTCTCCAACCACGGTTTGGAGCCCCACCTAACAATGTACGACACCGCGTAGTCGGAGACTTCACTCCTTCGCGGTAGGTGTGTGTCTAGTTGTAGTGTTTTTGGGGGTTGTTGTACACTAGCTCACCGACGTCTAGCACAACCTCAGCCAGATCGTCAAACCCTCTGTACTCCCCGCGACTAATCCGCTCGTAGCTGCCGCTGTAGAGTAGAAAACCGAGGAATTCCGAGAATGGGAGAAAGGTGGTGAACAGCGATTGATCGTTAGCTTTAACCACGAGTCCCGGCTCCCAGTACGTCAAATAGGTATTAACCGCTTTCACACTAACCACTTCAAGCGACTGATGATTGCGGATGACCACCTTTTCGTACGATTTTGTATACATGAGTAGCTTAGACCGTATTGGGGGTCGAACACCATCTCTTCTTCGCTACTCTTAACCCCGATTTCGTGGTTCAACACCAAGGGTTCTATCGGAGTTAGACGCAGTTTTAGATCCTCGAGTTTTTTGACGAGGTATCCAGTTGTTCTACTTTTTCTCCTTCTCTGCTCTCTATCTTCTTGGTTTCGTAACCCATAGCTATGAAGACCGCCTTCTCGGAGAGGGGTCTACCTGAAGACGGATCTGTCAGCCTCCTGAAGCTGTGCAACGCGTCAGCCATCTCATTACCCCTCTCCCCACGCCCAACAAATATGTTGACTTAGGTCCTGCTCCACTTAGTTAACGTGTGCATCAAAACCGTCTTGCCGTTTCCGAAACCTCCAGGCACTGCCGCCTTACCGCCCCTAGCTATAGGGAACATTATATCCAAGACCCTAGTCCCGGTTATAAGGGGTTCCACAGGCTCTAGACGCTGTCTGTACGGCCTAGGCTTGCGTATAGGCTACCTGCTCATGAGACTCACCTCCTTCGTTGTGCCACCACCCACGTCCACCACAGCGATCAAGTCCTCAACAGTGTAGTTCCCGTCCCGAACGATCTCCTTCAAAACGCCTGAGACTCCTGGAGGGACCATGATCTTATGCTATGGTATCGGCGTCTCCTGCACGTAACCTAGTACATCACCGCTTTGGATCTTATCACCCGCCCTGACGTTCGACCTCCTGAAAGCCCACTTAACGTCCCTAGGCAGGGCCGGCAGCTTAACACCTCTGCCTATGAAAGCATCCGATAACTCACCGATAACTGAGAGCGGTCTTTGAAGACCGTCATACACCTTGCCAACTATCCCCGGACCAAGCTCTGCCGACAGGAGCCCTCCAGTGCCCTCCACAGGCTCCCTCACCTGAAGCCCCGACGTGTCTTCATAGACCTGAATAAACGCTCTACCGCCCTGCAGCCCTATAACCTCGCCGATGAGCCTCTCCTCACCGACTAAGACAACCTCGTAGACCATCGACCCCTCCATACCCTCAGCCATTATTAAGGGGCCTGAAACCCTAATCACCCTGCCTCTAACCATCCCCTCACACCTCAACAATAACGCCTAAATACGATTTAACCATACGTGAGTAATAATCCTTCACATCTATCTGAGGGACCTCCTTAAGACCGGGTATGAAGACCACCAACTGCTCTCTGCCCACTCTCTCCACCTTATCTATTATTAAATCTCTGAACCTCTGCTGAATCACTATAACGCCCACAGAAGGGTCCCTGTAAAGCCCTACCAGAATTTCAGCGAGCTTCTGCTTGACGTTCTCCAAGCTCTCGACCTCCACAAGCCTCCTGACCCCTGCAAGCTTGAAACCCTCCAGGAAGCTCAGCTCGCCAACCACCACCAAGTCCTTCCTACTTGGGAAGCGACTCATAGAATCTTGCCCACCCCGCAACTTCCTCCTGAATTACGTCGACCGGATACCCGGAGGTAATCAAGTAAATAACTTGGAAGAAGGTCCGCAATTCCCAGTCCTTAAGCAAGATGTAATGAAGCAGGGTCTCAGCCGACGACGGCGCTGTCCTCAGCAGGTTGTGGCACAGGATCGTAGGGAAGACTGCAAGCAGAAACTCGAGCGCATGCGTGTCCGAGGAGGAATTGGTTAGAACCCCCCTCTGCGTAGGTGTCAGAGGAGTCAGAACACTCGCTAAATCACGCCCCTCCCTCAGAGCACGCCTCAAGGAATGCTTAAGACCCTCAAACCTCTCAACACAACCTACACACTCCAAAGCACAGGTGGATACCCCCAGAGCCTCAAGCGCAATTCTAAGCTCCCTAAAGTATGACTCAATAAGCTCCCTGACCAGCTTGTGGATATCTAAATCACCAACTCTAAAACCCCTGTACTTCCTGAAGGGTTTTAACTATGAAGTCAGCTCCAACATACCCCCTCAGGACGGGGAGCAAACCATCAACTTCGGCGACACCCCTCAACGTCCTGGCGGTCTGAGGGCTTAAGTACACGACATCCTCACTGCCGGCGCTCAGGACCCCTGCAAGATCGTTCAAGACGTACCTGCCTACGTGAAGGTTGATCAGCCTCGACACGCTGTCTGAAGGCTTGATCAGTCGGATCTCATCCCTCACAAACCCCTCCCAACATCTAAGTAACCTGCTGTAGATGGTCGGACGCGGTAGGGGGGATTCGCCGTGAATTTCCCTAGCCATGCACGAGCTGATGTCGAGATCCTGCAGGGACGCCAGAAAGTCCGTGAAGGTGCGTGCCACGAGATCGTTGAGCCTGCCCACCAGACTCGGGCTTAGGGTCTTATGCAGGCGTAGCTTCACATGATTGAAGAAAACTTCATCATTGACTGTCCGAAACACAGCGCTAGCCTCCGAAGATCTCCCCCCTCAACCTCCTGTAGAGGTAGGGGGTGACTCTCTCAAGCCTTGTCAGATACGTATTGTCCACACTTAATGAACCGTTGCCGAACTCCACGACCATGCCCCCACGTATCTAGGGTGCAGCAACCCGACCTCCTTAACCCTGCCCTCAATACCTACTTCCTTCACAACGTCCCTGACA
>JAVYQJ010000045.1:0-2862 GCA_038731975.1 Thermofilaceae archaeon
TCAAGCACAAGGAGTTCGAGAGCGTCGCTTACAACCAGGTGGAGGTCTTCAAGGCTGCCGAGATCTTCGCCCGTGCAGAGGGTTTCGTGCCTGCACCGGAGAGCGCGCACGCGGTCAAGGCGGTCATCGACCTGGCGCTCGAGGCGAAGAGGACCGGGGAGAGGAAGGTGATCCTATTCAACCTAAGCGGGCACGGCCTCCTCGACCTGAAGGCTTACGACGAGTACCTGAGCGGTACGCTGAAACCCTACGAGTACCCGAAGGAGGAGGTGGAGAAGAGCATCCAAAGGCTCTACCAGATGTACCCGTGGCTCAAGACAATAAGTTGAGGGCGGTACGGCTCGCTTGCAAACTCTTTCTTCAAACCCCAGCATTGCGCGGCTGGAGCGGCTGCAGTTTCTGCCTGCTAGACGACCCAGTCCTCCACGCGCTCGTTGTTGAAAACGAACACTCTAATTAAGCCGACGAGAAGTATCGTCAGCCAGAGAACCTGGTACACCAGCAGGTAGACGGGGGTTATGTAGGTGTAAGGTTTCATACCCATCAACCTGGCGATGATCGAGTTCGCGATTGCGAAGGCGACGATGAAGATCAGGATCGCCAGTGTGGTTGTAGCGTACGCCACGTGGAGCGTGATGGAGAGGGCGGCAGCCGCAGGCAGTAGGAACCGTGCGAGGGAGGAGAGGGGGAGCAGCATTGCGTAAGCCAACTTTACGTGGGCGAAATCCCTTAACCCCATCAGCACTGCCGTTGTTAGGAGAGCTGGCATCGAGAGTAGGAGCCCCGGTAGAATGGCGTGGGGCATCTTCACCAGCACTTTGAGGACGGTCCAGAAGTTCTCCCTCAACCATGAGGCGAAAGCAACAGCCCACCTCTTCCTCTGCTTCAGCCAGTGGGTCCAGCTGGACGGCGCGTAGTTGAGCACGTAGGTGCTATCGAGGAAGGAGAAGCGGCAGCCCTTCAGGTACAACCGTAGCGCGAGGTCGAAGTCCTCAGACAAGCGTGGCCGGAAGAATCCAACGCTCTCCAGCGCCGAGCGTTTCACGGCGAAGGCTGCTCCGTTGATCGCGATGGTCCTCCTAGCCAGCTTCGCCATCAGCTTGCTAGCGAAGTTGTACGCTGTGTACTCGATATGAACGAGTTTCGCCAGCAAACCTTCACCAGCAACCCTCTTCTTAATGTCCAGAAGATCGCAGTCCCTCATGGCATCGTAGACCTTGGAGAAGAAGTGGGGGTCTTCGATGAGAACATCATCGTCCAGGAAGAGCAAGGTGTCACACTTAGCCAGCTTTACAGCCTCGTTGACCGCCGAAACTTTCCCCCTTCTACCCTCCCTCGCTAACAGCTGTATTGGCACGCTGCTGCTCAAACTCTTCAAGGCTTGCAATGTTTCAGGATCAGGATCATCGACAACGACGACGATTTCGCCGGGTGGATCGTTGCAGCGGATCAAGCTCTCGACGAGCTCTACAAGCCTTTTTCCACCGCGGTACGACGGGATGACCACGCTCACGGGCAAGGCTTCCGCGCTCTCTGATGCCACCATTGCTCCAACCCCGCTCATCGAATCATAAAAACTCATCCACCGCGCCTATCCACCCTCGGGAAGCATTCATTCAGGGTGAAGCTCCCCTTTTATTAAGGAAGTAAACTATTAAGGTAGTTTAAATTACACACAATCTTTTTAAAGGATAGCTTTAGGAGCCACAACATGACCAGCAAAGTCTACTTTGCAAGCGCGCAGTTCACTCCTCCGAGCGGTGGTGATTTCCGGCGGGCAAGAGAGGGAAGCCTTCCAGTAAAGTTCAGGAAAGCTCTTGAAGAGTCTCCGTTGAGCCGCATCGTTGAGAGGGGTAATATCGTCGCTATCAAGATCCACGTCGGCCCCATGGAGGAGGGGGGTTTCCGCTTCATCAGGCCCCTCTTCGTGCGGATCCTCGTCGATTACGTAAAGCAGCTGGGTGGCATCCCGTTTATCACGGACACGTGGGGGTTAAGGCACGTTTACGCGGGGATACAGAACGGCTTCGGCTTCGACGTTGTTGGTGCACCTCTGCTGCCCGCGAACGGTATCAAGGAGAACTTCTTCTACGAGGTTGAGCTGGAGAACCCCTACCACCTGAAGAAGGTTCAGGTGGCCGGGAACATCTACGACGCTGACGTGCTGATCAACTTCTCCCACGTGAAGGGGCACGTGAGCCCTGGAGTTGGAGGGGCTATCAAGAACCTGGCGATGGGGTGCACCAGCTACAGGACGAGAGGTGAAATCCACCAGCTCGAGAGGCTTGATAGCGTCGGAAGGGCTTTTCAGGAGGGCTGCGTTGATGCAGCAAGGGCGGTGCTCAAGAATAAGAGGGGTAAAGCGCTCCACATCAACTACGTGATGGACGTCCAGACCATGTGCGACTGCGCGCCGTGGTCGGAAATCCCAATCGTCCCGGACATCGGCATCCTGATCTCGGAGGACATCGTTGCTGTCGAGTACGCCTCCCTGAGGATGATCGACGAGGCCCCGAACGTGCCCGGATCCATCGCCGATAAGCTCGGCCTCAAGCCGGGGGACAACAAGTGGCTGAAGATCCACGGCAAGGACCCCTACATACAGGTTGAAGCTGCAGAGAAGGCCGGCTTGGGCACCAAGCAGTACGAAATAATAGAGGTCCTCCCGTGAGTGCCGACCGGGTATGCCGCGCGTAATCGTTGACCAGGATCGCTGCACCGGTTGCGCGGCCTGCTACAGGGTTTGCCCCAGCGGAGTGTTCGTGATAAAGAGGGGCAAGTCGTACCCGGTCAACGAGGACAAGTGCGTGATGTGCAGAGCATGCATCACCCACTGCCCCGTGGGGGCAATTACGATATCTC
>JAVYQJ010000045.1:2962-6503 GCA_038731975.1 Thermofilaceae archaeon
TCACTATATCATCGATCGTTACCAACGAGAAGTTGTGAGGAAGCCCCAGCGCCTCGTAGACCCTCCTAGTGAACTCGAAGATCTCCTCCGCCTCCTCCCTCCTCAAGGGGCGCAGGTGGGGGTCCAACGGGTTCTCAACGGCTAGAGGGCGGGGAGCCACCATCGCCGCGACCTGCGGTACGTCGGCGTACTTGAGGAGGTCGGGTGGGAAGAGCGAGGGTGGGAGGCTGAAGCCGCTCGCCGACGAGAGAGTTGAGGGTACCGAGAGGGTGCGCACGCTTCTCACGCGCTCGTCTAGGGCGGCGGCGAAGAGCGCCGGTAGGCCGGCCTCCCGCTCTCCGAACAGGTGCACCTCGTTGAAGCCGCGGGCCCTGTACAGGTAGTCCACGGCCCTCAGGACGTCGAAGACCCTCGCCCCTAGGATGTGCCTTCCGACCACGATCGAGTTCTTCGTCGCCACCTCCTCGCTCGAGGCCGTCTCGCCAGTCCCGCGGTAGTTGATAACCATCACCGCGCCACCCCCCTCCAGCCAATCCCACACCCGCCCGTTGGACAGGCATGACTGCGCGCTCGAGGTTGTAACGTAGAGGAGGCAGCTCTCCTCCGCCCCCTCGCCCCCCACCAGCGCTGCGGGTACCACGATGTCCAACTCGGTTCTCAGCCCGAGCTTCTCCACCTCAACTCCACCGACCCTTTCAACGCCCAGCTCCTCGATCCTCGAGGGCTCCTCCGGGAAGCCTCCGAACACCTCCTCAACCAGCCTCGCCCTCAGCTCGGGAACCGCTTGAAGCCACTCCTCCACGCTCACGCGGCGGGCCTCGGCGAGCTTCGCAGCCCTCCTCGCGTAGAGGGACGCGATGCTCTCGCCCTCAGGCTGGGAGAGGCAGGCGAGGTAGGGGGAGGTGTCGGGCTCTAGTTGCAGGTCGCTCTCGTCCAGCTGCTCCTCCCGCCCCGTCAGCCAGAGCGTGAGCCAGCGGTAGGCTGCGAGCCGCATCTCCCGCGTGTAGCCGTGGCCCGCGTACACCTCCACGTAGGCCAGCTTGTCGAGCGCGCCCAGCATCTCGTAGATTCTGCGGACCCTTAGGTACGCCCTCCTCGCCCTCAGCACGGGGAAGACTTCGTCGTAGACGCCCACCACGATCATCAGGGGTCTGGGCGCGATGAGCGCGAGAACGTCGCTGGCGTTCGCGAAGCGCAGCATCCCCGGCACGCACTCGCAGTAGCAGCGGCCGGAGACCACTTGATCCTCGAGGACCTCCGCGGACGCGACGGGTACGGCCACCTTCACCCGCTCGTCGAGCGCCGCCAGGTACATCGTCTGGTTGCCGCCGCCCGAGCTCCCCGTCACGCCGATGCGGGTCGAGTCGATATCGCCCCGGCTCTCCAGGTAGTCGAGGGCCCTGATGTTGTCCCAGAGGATGAGGCCCGGCAGGCTCATTCCCACCGCCAGCAGCCAAACCCCCTCGCGGTGGCCCTGGAACCAGCGGTCTCCGTAGCCGACCATGTCGATGGCCAGCGTCGCGATCCCCGCTCTCGCCAGCGCGGCACCGATCGCTTGAACGTGGTGCTCATGCTTGCCCCTCGGGTAGTGGCCGTGGAGCTTCAGGACGGCCGGGTGGGGGCCGCGCCCCTCGGGAAGGTAGAGGTTGCCTGTGACGAGGAAGCCCGGCCTACTCTCGAAGACGACGTTTTCGACCACGTAGCCGCGCTTCCTCCTCCTAGCCACGACCCTCGCGTTGAGATCACCCTTCTCGGGCTCGACCCTCATCGCCTCCCACAGCTTCCCCCTCAGCTCCCTAGCCCAAGCCTCGAACTCGGCGCGCGACGCGGGCCTTCTTATCGCTCGGTCGAGCTCCTGGCATAGGCGGGCGTAGTGGTCCTGCAGCATCCCCCCGTAGTCGCGGGGCAGCACGCGGAGGGAGAGGGGTTCGGAGCTCAATTCACCCCACCGGAGTAGAGGCGGTGGAGCAGCGCTACCGCCTCCTCCGCAAGCTTCTCCGCCGAACCTCTCGCAACGATGCAGGCGGGTGGTGCCACCTCGTAGCCCCCCTCCTCGTAGGCCTGGCTCGTGGGTATGTACCCGACCGGGTCGTTCGTGTAACCGGCTACCGCCGTAAACTCGGCGGGCGAAGCCTTCTTGATCAGCATCCCGACCTCTACGAAGGGTTCGCCGGGCAGCCCGACGATCACCGCCTCCCCCACCCTCAGCGCCATAACCTCCGTGACGATCCTGCCGTCGACTGCCCTCGCCCTGACCCTCATTGAAACCTCAGCCATCCACCTGGATAGGGCCAGCTTCAAGCGCAGCGGCTCAACCGGCTCGCCCGCCGCGATAGCCCGCCTTAGGTCCTCCTCGAGCCGAGCCACGTCCTCCCCAGCGACCACCGGCAGCTCGAGCGTTTCAAGCTCGATGGGGCTCCTAGCAGCTGCGATGGTGGAGGCCTCACGGGGCTTTCGACCCATCAGCGACTTCACGGCCTCGCAGGCGACCGCCGTCCCCATCTCCTCAACGTCCCGGAAGGTTCCCACAGACCTGTCGTAAACCCTCTCCAGGGCAGTGCCGGGGGTCAGCGGGTTTACATCACCGCAGGCACCGCTGAGGAAGAGCGTCTTTGCTCCGGTTAAGCGCTCGAAGACCCGTGCCGCTGCGCCGGGGTAGTCGGCCGATATCAGCAGGTTGTTGTGGCCGAGCACGACCGCGTGGCAAGCGAAGTTTACGATCGCCGCGATGGGCCCTTGCGAACCCTCGAAGAGCACTGCTAGGACCTCGTTGTCGAGGGGGCCAGCTAGGGGCTTCCTCCTGTTCACGGTCCAGCCGTCCAGCCTCCCCTTCCCCAGCCGCACGGTGGCTTCGAGCGTGCGCTCCCGAGCCTCCAATACCGCGGACGCTACGACAGCCGGCAGTAGCTCCCAGTACTCCTCCAAGTAGCCCCTTTCCGGCTCAGAGTCGATGCCGAGAGCGGAGGGACCGGAGTGCGTGTGCACAGCTGAGACCATGACGCGATCCTCGGGGATCCCGAGCTCCCTCCTCACGATCCTCCTGACTTCAGCGACCAGCTCCGGGGTTGGGTAGAGCAGCTCCAGCGAAACCAGGGCGGCCAGGTTGTCGCCCAGCTCGAGAACCAAAGCCCTCGCGTGAAGGTTGTCGTGCACCCCTCTCGCGGGACCCGGTCGGAGCGCGTAACCGCCCATCGGTACGCCCACGGGCGGCGTGATCACCCTCTCCGCGACGCCCACCTTAAGCCTATCCACAATCTACCGTAAGGGGCTCTTATTTACACCTTCTCTCGATTACCAGCGCTAGAGAGGGGACTCGGTGTCAGCCATCGCTCAGTAGGGCCTAGAATCAACTTGCTCCCTTCCTTTGCCAGAATTCGCGGGGGTCTCAATTTTCCAGTGGAAGCGGGCGTGGACCTAAAGGCATTTAAAGCGTCGATCGGCCAATAGCTTTGGTGTTGACGGAGGATTTGAGGGAGAGCATCCTAAGGCTGCTCAGAGAGGATGAGGAGTTTAGGACGTTAGTTCTAGCCTACCTTGGGCT